>JBILRK010000276.1:0-4236 GCA_044372705.1 Saprospira sp.
CATATAGCTAAAAAATACCCCATAACTACGATAGTCCAAATATTCTATACATGACTTGTAAATATCCTTATTACTGATGAACCAGCCAAAAATGGTGCTACTGCCGAATTTCATAATTGCAAACATAATTATAGCCAGCAACAATGAAAAAGCTGCCATTGCATGGGTGATTACCCCAATTTCTTCATTGGCTTCAGTTCCTGTTCTGCGGGCGATCATGAGTTGACCGGCTCTGGTGAAGCTATAGCCAATTGTAGTAACTAAAAGGTAAAATACACTTGCAAGGCCTATTGCTCCTAAATACTCAACTTCCTTTCCTTCTACTCTGCCAAGGAAAAAAGTATCCGTGAGTTGAATCAGATTTTGTACAGCTGATCCAATCATTATAGGAAGTGAAATTTGTAATATGCTTCTATAGGTGACCATTTGGTTTTGTATATTTTGTTTCGGTTTATTCTTTACTGTTGTAGGCAATATTAACCGATTCAATAAAATTCAAAATTTCTTCTCGGCCTGTTTTTGTTTCGGAAGAACTTATAAAGTATCTGGGGAATTCTTCCCAGTTCTGCATAAAGGCAGATTTGAAATCCTTTAAGAAGTTTTCATTTTTTTGAGATTTTTTCTTATCCGTTTTGGTGAAAACTATGACAAATGGAACCTGATGCTCGCCCATCCAATCGGCAAAGGCTAAATCAGCTTCCTGTGGGGGCACGCAACTGTCTATTAGCAAAAAAGCACATTGAAGGGTTTCTCTTTTGGACAAATATTCATCGGTCATTTTTTTGAAAGAATGGCGAACATGTCCGGGGGTTTTTGCAAAACCATATCCGGGCAAATCAACAACGTACCATTTGCCGTCCATGTCAAAATAGTTGAGATGTTGCGTCTTTCCTGGAGTAGAAGAAATCCTTGCCAAGCCTTCTACGCCGGTTATCATGTTTATCAGTGACGATTTGCCCACATTTGAGCGCCCTATGAAGGCATACTCCGGACGGTCTGCCTTTGGACAACTTTTCAATGCAGGAAAACTGCCTAAAAATTTTATTGTTTTGATAATCATTTAACCTAATCTCAAACTTTGTTATAATATTCGTGTTACTTTTGCAGTGTTTATTTCACAGATAAGTCTGCAAATATCGCAAACCACTTACAAATTGTTTGATTAGTTAAGTTTTTTTTTCGTTTTAAGTGTAAATAGTAGCAATGAATCTTGAAAAAATTAAATCTGAAGAGATAAAACCCTATGAACAGGATGCTGAAAAGAAACAGCAAGTCTCTAAAATGTTCAACAATATCTCTGGGAAATATGACTTTCTTAATCACTTTCTCTCTGCCGGTATTGACCGTAGATGGCGGAAGAGAGCCATCTCTAAACTCAAGGATATCAATCCAAAACAACTTTTAGACGTTGCGACAGGAACAGGCGATTTGGCTCTCGAAGCATACAAGCAGTTGAAGCCCGAAAAAATTATCGGAATAGATATTGCAGTCAAAATGTTGGAAATTGGAAGGACCAAGTTAAAAAGAAAAGGGCTCACAGAAATTATTACTTTTGAAGAAGGAGATTCAGAAAATTTACCTTTCGAAGACAATAGTTTCGATGCTGTTATCGTTGCTTTTGGAGTAAGAAATTTTGCCAATGTAGAGAAAGGTCTTCAGGAAATGATTAGAGTCTTGCGCCCCGAAGGGAAATGTGTCATCCTGGAATTTTCAAAACCTAAGGTTTTTCCGATAAAACAGTTGTATAATTTCTATTTCAGTTCTATCTTGCCCGGAATTGGTCGTATAACCTCAAAAGATAAAAAAGCTTATTCATATCTTTACGAATCTGTTCAGGCTTTTCCCGAGGGTAAAGATTTTGAACAACTATTACAAAAATTAGGATTAAATCAGACATCATGCGAAGCATTAACCATGGGTATCTGCTCAATTTATACCGGTACAAAACAGTAACTGCTTTTGTACTTGCGACTTTTTTAATTTTGTCGGGTCTCAAAGCCCAAAGAAGCGGCAGTAATTTTAATTTTAATGCCTTCAACAAGAAAACTTATTATTTTGGAATATCCCTTGGGTACAATAATTCGTTCTACAGAATTGTACACGATAAGAGCTTTATCTTAAACGACTCAGTTAAAATTCTCGAATCAGCTACCGGTCCAGGTTTTAATTTAGGTATTGTTACCAATATTAAGTTTGGCGAAAACTTTGATTTTAGATTTAATCTTCCAACCTTATCATTTGCTGAGCGCCGTTTTGAATATACGCTTGCCAGCAAAGAAATTCAGAAAAGAAAAGTCGAGTCAGTTTTTATAGATTTTCCGATTCAAATCAGGTATAAATCCAAGCCATATCATGATATCAGGGCCTTTGTCATCCTTGGTGCCAAGTACAGCATAGATTTGGCATCGACCTCAAGGTCAAGACAGGCCGATGATTTAATTAAAATTCAAAGACAAGATTTTCTTTTGGAATATGGGGTAGGTTTTCAGATTTTCTTTCCATATTTTATACTTTCACCTGAGATTAAATTCTCTCATGGGCTGCTCAATATTCATGACAGAAATGCCGGTTTGATTTATTCGAGAGTAATAGACCAACTGTTTGCCAGAGGGCTTACCATCTCATTCCATTTTGAAGGTTAGTCAAGGCTATGAATATCGGCTCAACTACTTTTCTATCTTCTTTTAAGATTCATGATGATTCATTCAGTCCAAAGAAAAATATACTTTTTTTCTTTGGATTGTTTTTTCTTGTCAACCTCTTTTTAGTTGGAAATAATATAAGTTTGTGGGATGATGACGAAGCGGCCTATGCGGGTTTCGCCTTAAACATGTATGAGCATGGAGATTGGGTAAATCCAGACTTTTATTGGTCAGATGTACACCGTAAAACACCCTTTCATTTTTGGAGTATTACAGTTTCCTATTACATTTTTGGTGTAAATGAATTTGCAGTTAGATTTCCATCTTCATTAGCCGTATTGCTTACTGCCTTATCACTTTTAAAATTATTGGTTCCGGTTTTTGGAAAGGCAAATGCTCAATGGTCCTTCATTGTGTTCTCCAGCTCTTTTTTGTGCATCTCAATGGCCAAAATGTCACTAACCGATGCTTGGCTCATGTTTTTTGAAACGCTGGCAGTACTTTCTTTACTTAGATATTTACATAAACCTGCTGTCATTTGGAATCTACTACTTTGGTTTTCTGTTTCAATGGGAATTTTGGTAAAGGGGCCACCAATAATTATTCTTGTAGGGGGCGTATGGCTGGGTATGGCAATTTTACATCCTGAAAGAAAAAAACTTATCGGAACTCATCCATGGTTTTTTGGACTATTGAGTTTGATTCCATTTTTAATTTGGACATGGTTTTCATACAAAAATGATGGGGGAAAACTGCTAGTTTTTTTATATGAATGGTACATCCTTAAAAGGATAGGAGGTGTAGTTTTTGGTCAGACAGGCCCACCAGGTTATCATTTTGTTGTAGCAATAATAGCCTTTTTACCTTGGTTGCCATTTTTTCTTCGTGGATTTTGGCAGCTAATCAGCAAGCCGCTAAAATCGACTGAAAATAGTTTTTTGTTTTGCTGGCTTTTGTTTGGCTGGGGATTTTATGAACTGATGTCCAGTAAATTGCCCTCCTATGCGATGGGAGCTCATCCTGCAATGGCAATTGCAAGTTCAATTGTACTTGTGAACACTTTAAAATCGGGGAACTTTAACAGTTTTTTTGCAAAATGGTCGCTAGCACTTACAGCCTTATTATGGGTGTTGATTTCAATTGCTATATATCCGGTTTTTTTGAATCTGTTTCCCGAACAGAGCGACTATATACCTTTAATTTCAATGTTTCTGATCTTGGCAGCCTTGCCTGTTTTTTTATTTAATTTTAATATAAAAATATTTTTTGCAGCACTTTGGGGCGCCTTATTTGTAGCTATGCTTTGGGGACCTGTTGGAAATGCTTTTGATCGTTCGCCTGCAAAGTCATCAAGAGCCATTGTTGTTGACTTAGAAAAGGAAGCTAATAAATTCACATCCGCAAAGGATTTGCCCATCATTCTATGTGGTTTCAGCAATCGCCAACTGAGAATGAGCTTTCCCTTTTATGCAAGATTACATTTCAAGGAAATAAGAGAGTACACTAAGGAGCAATTTTTTGAAGCAGCAAAAAAGGATGAAAAAGTTATCGTACTTCTTGGAGAAGAAGTAATTGCAGCAATTAAAAAGGCAGA
>JBILRK010000277.1:0-4235 GCA_044372705.1 Saprospira sp.
GGAATTGCTAAGGTGGTGGATTGATGTTTTTGGAGAAGATTTTTATATAGAACTGCAACGCCACAAAGGCCTCGAGAATATCGATAATTTGGGCATTAGTCAGGAAGATATCAATCAGCAGTTGCTTATTTTTGCTAAAAAATACAACCTGAAAGTCATTGCTACCAACGATTCTCATTATGTAAATGAAGATGACTGGATTGCACATGATATGTTACTTTGTATCAATACCGGTTCATTGGTCGAAGATGAAAATCGTTTCCGTTTCAGTAGTTCAGATTTCTTTTTCAAAACGAAAGGACAAATGAATACAATTTTCAGCGATTTGCCTATGGCCGTTGAAAATACCATTGAAATCTATGATAAAATAGAGCCGCTGAAACTGACCCGCGATGTATTATTGCCCGCTTTTCCGCTGCCTAAAGAGTTCAATAATCAGGATGCCTATCTGAGGCACCTTACCTACACGGGCGCACAAAAACGATATGGGCATATCAGTCCCGAAATTAAAGAGCGTCTGGATTTCGAACTGCAGGTAATTGAAAATTCTGGCTATCCGGGTTATTTTCTTATTGTACAGGATTTTACCTCAACTGCACGCGATCTTGGTGTTGCGGTTGGTCCGGGCCGTGGTTCTGCAGCCGGTTCTGCGGTGGCCTATTGCATTGGTATTACCAATGTCGATCCAATTAAGTATGACCTGCTTTTCGAGCGTTTCCTAAATCCGGAACGTGTTTCCATGCCCGATATAGATATTGACTTTGATGATGTGGGCCGTGAAAAGGTTATCAACTATGTCTTGGATAAATACGGCAGGAATCAGGTAGCCCAAATTATTACCTATGGTTCTATGGCAGCCAAAACTTCGCTTCAGGATGTAGGCAGGGTGATGAATATTCCGCTAGATGAGGTGAAGCGAGTGAAGGAAATGTTTCCAGAGGATTTGTCTGCAACACTGAATAAAGTCCTTGCCGATGGCGATGTGGATCCCAAACTAAAAGAAAAACTCAACAATGAAGAGCTTGATAAAGCCTACTCATTCAGAGAATTAGCAAAGGCCGATGATAAAATCGGGGAGATGATTCAAAATGCCAAGAAATTGGAAGGTTCTATTCGCAATACAGGCATACATGCTTGCGGGGTGGTTATCACACCGGGCGATATCACCAATTATGTTCCGGTCACTACGGCAAAGGATTCCGATTTATTGGTTACCCAGTTCGATAACTCGGTAGCAGAAACTGCCGGTTTGCTCAAAATGGACTTTTTGGGCTTGAAGACCCTGACAATCATCAAGGATGCCATTATTATGGTTAAGGAGAATTATGGCGTTGATATTGATCCCGATCTGATACCATTGGAAGACACAAAAACATATGAGTTATTCCAACGAGGTGAAACTGTGGGGGTGTTCCAATATGAAAGTGCAGGAATGCAAAAGTATATGCGAGATCTTGTACCCACAAAGTTCGAAGACCTTATTGCGATGAATGCCCTTTATCGCCCAGGTCCTTTGGAATATATTCCTGAATTTATCGACCGTAAGCATGGAAGAAAACCCATTGTTTATGACCTTCCCGAAATGGAAGAATACCTTAAGGAAACTTATGGCATCACAGTTTATCAGGAACAGGTGATGTTGCTTTCGCAGAGTCTTGCAGGTTTCACCAAGGGTGAGGCCGACGTGCTTCGTAAAGCCATGGGTAAGAAGCAGAAAGCCGTGCTTGATAAAATGAAATCACAATTTGTAGATCAGGCAAAGGCGAAAGGACATCCGGAAGATAAACTTGAAAAAATCTGGACAGACTGGGAAGCTTTCGCATCTTATGCCTTCAATAAATCACACTCTACCTGTTATGCTTTTGTGGCTTTTCAAACAGCTTACCTCAAGGCACATTATCCGGCAGAGTTCATGGCATCGGTGCTTACGCATTCAAAAAGTATAGAAGATATCAATTTCTTTATATCTGAATGCAAGTTGCAAACTGTCGAAGTTTTAGGTCCTGATATTAACGAGAGCAAGATGAATTTTTATGCGACCAAAACTGGTAAGATTCGTTTTGGTATGTCGGCAGTAAAAGGCGTAGGAGAGGGTCCGGTGGAGGAAATTCTCAGAGCTAGGGAATCGGGTAATTTTACTGATATTTACGATGTTGTAAGACGGGTAAGTCTCAGAGTTGCCAACAAAAAATCTTTTGAAAGTTTGTCCTTGAGTGGTGCTTTCGATGCCTTTGGCTACAAAAGAGCCAGTTTTTTTGCACCATTCGATGATAAAACTATTTTCCTGGAGGCTGTACTTCGATATGGCAATGCTTTTCAGAAAGAACAAACCGAAACAACAATGTCCTTATTCGGTGATAGTGCTGAAGACAGCACCCTTCCTGAACCTAAACTACCTGATGTAGAAGAATGGCCTCTCATGCAAAGGCTAAAAAAAGAAAAAGACGTAACGGGGTTTTATTTATCTGGTCATCCATTAGATGATTATAAAGTTGAAGTTCAGAGATTTGCAACGCCAATTAATAAATTGGAAGAATATCGTGATCAGGAATTGGCCTTGGTTGGAATTGTAACCGATGTGCAACACCGCATGAGTAAAAAAGGCAGTCCATTTGGTAGTTTCAGCATTGAGGATTACGAATCAACCTATCAGGTTTCCCTCTTTGGTGAAAATTATATGCGCTTCAAGCATTTGCTGGTACTCGATGCAGTTGTTTATGTCAAAGGTAAGTATTCGCCAAAATGGAGCGACCCGAATAGTTATGAAATGCGAATCAATGAAATAAGATTGCTGGATGAGGTAAGAAACGAAAAAATAAAAGGCATTACGATAAATGTGCCTGTACAAAGCGTTACTGAAAAATTTATTGTCGAATTGGATGATATTTGTCAGAAACATGGAGGTGATCAAACCTTAAGTGTAAATATTCTGGATGTTTCAGAGAAGATCAAATTGCATTTAATCTCTTTTAATAGAAAGATAAATGCAGACAGCCTTTTTGTTGCTTCGCTCGAGAGAATGGGAATTGATTACAAACTAAGCTAAGCTGAAAATAATAAATGGAGTATGGGCTTATTGAATGAAGCTGAAAAGCAGAAAAACGAAAAAGGATTCGATGAAAATGAATCCCTGAAAAAGGAAGCCAGGAAAATATCCGAAACACTTGTTTATAAGACATTTGTTATGATGGCAAACAGGATTATACAAAAGCCACTTTCAATTTTTAGACTGATAAAACAGGTGCTGGCTCATCTAAAAAAGTACGATTCGGTAAAAGAATTTACCAAAGATGCCAAAGAACAGCTTTCGGTCTTGATTAGATTGCTAAAGGCCTATGCCGATGGCAGATATAGAGACATCTCCATGAACGGTCTTGTAGGCACAATAGCTGCGCTTATTTATTTTGTTTCACCCCTCGACTTTATTCCCGATTTTTTATTGTTTGGATTGGTAGATGATGTTGCCATTCTCTTGTGGGTGTACAACAATTATCGAAAGGAAATTGAAGCCTTCTTGGATTGGGAAGACAGAAATAAGACCAAAATTAAACTGGAAGAGAAAAGGGTCTAAATAAAAAAAGGAGCTTCAAGCTCCTTTTATATCAGCATTTGATAAATATTTCTACCCTTCGGTTCAAAGGACTACCTTCTTTTTTTATGGGTTGTTGTGCGCCATAATATTCAACATTTATTCTGAAGGCACTGATTCCCATCATCGAGAGCCAGCGTTGTACTTTTAAAGCTCTTTGTTTTGATAGCTCTAAATTTCTTTCCTTGGTGCCAAAAACATCCGAATGACCAATAATGGTAACAGTTGCTTTAGGGTTTGCTCTTAAGAAATCATACACAATATTCATGCTTTCCTGACACTGAACCATTGCTTTAAAATCGGTGGTATTGTCTTGAAATTGTATGTTGTCAAGTACCATTTTTTCATTGCACCTGATATCTGATTTTGTTCTGACTCTTCTTATTGGATATGGGTTTGTTGGGTCAGGAGCCGGCTTAGGGTCAACTTTTACAATGTTATTATTCTTATTTGGGTCAACTTTTGGTACTGTCTTTGGAAGGACTTTAGGTTCAACCTTTGGCTCAATTCTAGGTTGAATTTTAATGTCGGTCTTGGTAATGCCAAATTTGTTTTCGAATTTTTTAATATTTTCTTCCGAATCTACAATTTTGCCAAGTTCTTTATCATCTGAGGTTTTAAGTGATACATCGAAGCAATTAAAATG
>JBILRK010000278.1:0-4234 GCA_044372705.1 Saprospira sp.
TCTTAATGATAATTTTATATTGAAAATATTGCCAATTAACATTAATAATTTTTCTTTGCGTAATGCACCATTTCGATACATTTAAATAAGATTACATGAGATTTTTCAATATACTACTTGTTTTAACATTAATACTAAATTATAGCTATGCACAAGAAATTGATTTAGTAGAATCTGATACAACTCCTAAATTAGTTCTGAGCGATGAAAGAGCTAAAGAGCTGCATGATTCAATATTGATAAGATTTGAAGATGTAATAAAGCAATACAATATAGAGCGAAGAAATGGGAATGAAGTCGATAATATCAGTGCTGAAGATTTATTAAGAACTGCCGTAAAAAAATACATGTATCTAAAACATGTATACGGGCTTCAAAATAAAATTTTATTTTCTGAGGCCGTTTTCGACAAAGGGGTAATTGCATGTCGTCAGTTGAGAAGTATTCCAATGACGCTAATGTTTCAGAAGGACAAAACTAGTTTATACGGAACTAATATGCCACACGCTGCATTTTGCGATGGTTCATGTGGTAAATGTCCAGGAATTTCTAATGTTGGAAATAAATAAATTGTGATGTTCAACTTCTTGAAATATTTTGTAATTGCTATCGCAATATTTTCTGTAAGTCAGGTTTTAGGTCAAATTACCATGATATCTGGAAAGGTATTAGATCAAGAAAATAATGCGTTGCCTAGCGTTACAGTTTTTTTACAAAACAATAATGCTATTGGTACTACTACCGATATTGATGGTATTTTCAGTCTTTTAAAAATTCCGGCAGGTGAGCAAACACTTACTTTTTCATTTATTGGTTATGAAACAGTATTTGTCACAATCAAGATAGATAGCGGACAAACAATCAACTTAGGTAGAATAAATCTTAAGGAAGAAGCGCAAATTTCAGGTGAAGTGATTGTAAGCGCTAGCATGAAGGAAGGCGAGGCAAAGGGGTTAAATATGACACAGTATTCAAATAGGATTGTGAATGTTATTGCTGCAAGTGGTATTGGTAAATTGCCTGATAAAAATGCAGCTGAAGCTCTGCAAAGAGTGCCCTCTGTAAACTTAGAAAAAGATCAAGGGGAGGGACGTTATGTTTCAGTGAGAGGAACCCCCCGCGATTGGTCTTCTTCACTTATCAATGGCGATCGTATGCCAGTAGCTGATGAGGATGGAGATTCGAGAACCCTCGCATTTGATATTTTTCCAACCGAACTAATAGAATATATAGTAGTTTCGAAGGCTTTGACTCCTGATATTGAAGCTGATGCTATAGGAGGAAGTATCAACTTTATTACAAAAACTGCTCCTGAAGAAAGGCTTTTGAATGCAAAGATTGGAGGCGGATTCAATGCACAGGCCCAAAAACCACTTTATGATATCGCGCTCACATATGGCGACCGAATAGCAAAAGGAAAATTTGGTTATTTATTGAGTGCTTCAATTTACAATAGATCATGGGCTACTGATAATTTTGAAGTCATCTATGGGAGTAACTTCAATCATGGGATAAACAGGTTAGAACTTCGAGATTATTTAGGAAGAAGACAAACAGTTGGTTTAAATGCATCTGCAGATTATAGAATCAATGAACAGGCTAATATTTATATTAAAGCAGTTCACGGAAGAATGGACGATAATGAGTGGAATAGAAAAATGATGTTTAGATATGCTACCGGAACTGGGGCTACTTTGGAACTGCAAAATATACACAATATAATGCAAATGCGATTTTGGGGTGGTGAACTAGGAGGAAAGGTTCATTTGACTAAAAAAAAGCAGTTGAACATACAATGGAAAGCCGCATCTTATAGCAATAGTTTTGGTTATGGACCGGTTCCCTTTGCTAAAAAAGACAGTCGTAACGGTTATCATGTAATCCGTTTCCACAAAACAAATGTTGTTTTTTTAGACCAGGTTTATGACCCTACATCGAGCCTGAAGTTAAAACTTATTGGTAATGACCAAATAGGGATGCAGTACATAGACTTTATTAATCATCCCGTTTTTGGTGAAATAGAATTCCCAAATGCAGATAGCATTGCAGGAGTAGGCGATAATCCAAATAACATACAACCGTTAATGCGCGATCCTGTACTATTGAGTGAATTTGAGTTTAACGAGGCCTACAGTGAACTTAATACAGCTGTTGAAAATGATCCATTCATAGGACAACTTGATTTTGAGTATAAATTTAACAACAGTTTTATCCTTAAGGGAGGATTTAAATCAAGATTCAAAATTGGTGAAAGAACTCGCGGTATACATACTTGGTCTCAAGATATCAGTAATCCAGCTACATCGGGTAGTATACCCATTAGTGATTTCGATGCATCGCCGGTGAATACCAATGGTGGATTTTTGCAAGAACTTAACAATCCATATCAAAATTATTGGGAGACTTATCCCTTTTTAACTGTAGCAAGTATAGACCAATTTGTTGAAAACCAAGAAAATGTACTTGTTGAAAATGAAGCTGTAACAATAGAATTAAGACGTGCAGCAGCAGGTGGTAGTTTTCGTTACAAGGAAAATGTTCATGCAGCCTATATAATGGGAACTTACCAGTATGGTAAAAAATTGAACATTACAGCTGGTGTAAGATTTGAGAATACTACTTTGAATATGAATGCCGATTCGATTATTTCAACAATTGATTCAACTAGCGGCTCGGTTTCTTTAAATATTGAAAATGTAAATTCATCATACAATTACCTCAATTATTTTCCGAGTTTTCATATACGTTATTCGCCGATATCAGATTTTAACATCAGGTTTTCGACAGGAAGGTCAATGAGAAGACCAAATTTTAATGAAACTAAACCAGGCTCACCAGTTTGGCTTTATACAAACCAAGTATTGGAGTATGGCAACCCAGCATTAAAGCCATCTTTCGCCTGGAATTTTGATATGACATTTGAATATTTTTTCAAGAATATCGGCTTAGCATCTATTGGTAGTTTTTACAAAAGGATCGAGGGGCATATATTTTCGACCAATAATCCACTTTTATCTCAACAAATTGGGACGCTGGTTGGAACTATTGTGCGTAGTTACGAAAACGCCGATATTTCTCATGTAGTTGGACTTGAAACAAATGTAGTTCGTCGATTCGATTTTCTTCCATCCTTTCTGTCAGGTTTTGGGTTAAACCTAAACTATAGCTATATTTATTCTAACATGAAAGTACCTGGTCGAGATATGAAACAACCTCTGCCCAGGCAAGCGAATCAGCTCTTTAATACGGCTATTTTCTACGAAAAGTATGGAGTAATTGCTCGCTTAGCGCTGAATTACAGAGGGCCATTTCTCATGGAGTTAAATACCTATCCCGAGGATGCTGCCGATCCTAACAATCTTAGATTATTACATCAGAATACTGATTATGATATATTTATGGACGAAATATGGAGTCTAGATGCCTCCTTTTCTTTTAAATTCAACAAATACTTAACGGCATTTGCTGAGTTTAATAATTTGCTAAATGCTCCTTTTCGCATTTACAGAGGGAGCAGGGCACATCCAGTACAAACTGAGTACTATTCTGTGAGAGGGCAAATTGGTGTTAAATTTCAACTACCAACTAAGGAAAAATCTATTGATTAGTTTCAAAAAACATATTTACTAACAACTTTTGGAAATTTAATTTTTAAAAAAGCAATCCAATTTAAAATGATGAAAACTAACACAATCCTGAGTTTAGTATTGTTCTTAATGGCAACAATACAGTTGAGCGCTCAAAATGGAGAACGCAAAGTACTATTTATAGGTATTGATGGCGTTCGTTCCGATGCTTTACAACAAGCAAATACTCCAAATCTCGACACACTTTTTCAACAGGGTTTATATACTTTTACCTCATGGCATCTAGGTATAACGGTAAGTGGACCTTCTTGGTCAACTATGCTTACAGGAGTATGGGAAAATAAACATGGTGTAACCAATAACAATTATACCAATAGTAACTATAATGATTATCCATACTTTACTAAACGAGCCAAAGAAATTCGTCCTACTTTAAAAGCAGTTCAGATTACTTCTTGGGGTCCAATGAGTAACCTTGTTTATAACGAAGGTTGGGATAGTAAATTAGTAGTCAATACAGATAATGATGTTGTTTCGGCTGCTCAAATTCAATTACTCGATCCTGATTTAGATGTACTTTTTGTGCACATTGATGATGTTGATGCTGCTGGTCACGGAAATGGTTTTAGCCCTATCATACCATCTTA
>JBILRK010000279.1:0-4229 GCA_044372705.1 Saprospira sp.
ATGAAGAAAATTGGTCTGATGGTTGCCGGTGCTGCTGCAAAATTTCAAATGGACGGAGCGATTGACTTGAAAAATGAGCAGGAAATCGTGATGAATATTGCCGATATTATGATGGATATCTATGTGTCGGAATGTGTCTTGCTTAGAATTCGCAAAATGGAATCTATGGGTCATAATACCGATATTCAGGGACAAATGATGAAGGTTTATTTCATTGATGGGATTGCCCGTATTGCCAAAAATGCATCTGATGCTCTGTCATCATTTGCGGATGGTGATGCGCTGCGCATGATGCTCAATGGCGTAAAACGCTTCTCGAAATATGAAAACATTAATGTTAAAAATGCCAGAAGAGCAATTGCCAAAAAACTGATTGAAGCAAATGGCTATTGTTTTTAATACCGTATAATATCAATGAAAAACTCCCGTCGAAATATTTTTTCAGCGGGAGTTTTTTTATGGTAGAAATAAACAATTTACCTCATGTAAGAAGGAAAAAGATTGGTCGATTTTTTTCTGTTATACTTTTTGTTCAACTCGGCATTTTTACGCTTTTCGACTTCTTTTTTATTGTCTTCAGGCGTTTTTGGTTTTACCTCCGCATTGACAAATTTCTCTTTCGACATATTAATATTGCTCTTGCTTGGATCGACACTAGAATATGCCGGACAAGTTGCGGCTCTTTGGCAGGAATTACCAAGAATTATTACTAAAGTAGCGCTAAGTATCAAAAACGATTTTTTAAGAAATGTATTCATTTTTAATCAAATTTTAATTTGAAGGAGGCAATAGACTACCATGAGCTTTGGTGTCATTGTTTTTATTGTTAGTAGTTTTTGTAGCGCTGTTTGCAGGTTTGTTAGCCGTTTTATTCTGATTTTCTTTTGTATCAGCGCCTTGTGATTTTACAGTTTTTGTGGTTGTAGTGGTAGTTGTTGTTACGACTGTAGTGGTAGTTTCTTCAACAACTTTATCATCTCCATTTGAAGCTTTATCCTTGCTTGCTGGATTGTTATTGGAAGAACTTGTTTTAGGTTTATTCAGCGCTTGATCCACTTTTTTATCGATCACTCTATTGGCGGTTTGTTCTAATTTTCTTTGAGTATTATTTTCGGCTCGTTGCAATACTCGTTCTGCAGACTTTTGCAGGTCTATTTGTCCCAAAACGATATTTGAAAAGCATATCAAAAGTAGAACAGGGAATATTTTTAATAAAAATTTCATAACCAATCGAAAGTAATTTTTTATTTGAACCATAAATTTAAGGGCTTAGTTCATAATTTCAAAGATAGATGAACTAATTTAGAAAAATTTAAGAAATATTCAGAAAATGAACCATGCCTGCAGATTTTTAAATTGCACTTCTCGTTGAAAATTGCTATTTTTGTGGAAATGAAAAATGATTGATGAGAGAATATTATTCCATATTAGGGCTTAATAAAAGGGCGACTGAAACGGAGATTATAACTGCCTATCGCAAATTGGCAGCTAAATATCATCCGGATGCAAATGCCAATGACCCTTTTTTTGCAGAGCGTTACCGTGAACTGCAGGAAGCCTACAATATGCTTATCAATCCAATAAAAAGAGCAGCCTATGATAGCGAGCTAGATCCGAAATTTGCCCAAGAGCTGCAAGTAATAAAAGATAAGGAAAAGCCTATTATTACTGTTTTTGAGATTTCTAAAAAAGCAATTTCCGCAGCTGAGCCTATTACCATTCGTTGGCAAACCATTCATGCTTCGGAGGTTGAAATCGATTTTATAGGGAGTGTAGAAGCAGAAGGTACTAAAACTTTGCGTTTGCCTTTTGAGCATAATGAGGTTTTGAAAATTGCTATCAATGCAAACAATCCTTTTATCAATGAATCAGCGAGTAAATATGTTGAAGTAAAGAATAAAGATTTTGATGAAAAAAAATCGCCAAAGGGATTGCCTCAAACAATTGAGCATAAGCCACTTGAGCCCCAAAAATCAATTAAATTAGAAACGAAAAGAACAGAAGTAGAAATACCTGTAGAGCCTGCTCCCAAGAAGGAATTGAAAACTAAAGAAAAGAAGATAAATAATAAAAAATCAAATGAGCCCAAACAAAGAAAAGAACGCCCTTTGACCAAAGAAGAAAGACTTGCCGGCATTAGCATCGCCTACGAAGACGATGCCGATGCAAGATCATTTAGAATGAGGGATGTATTTATTTACATCGTGTTGATTGTTCTATTAGTCTTTGTTGCTGTAATGGCTATTTTTGCATACAGTTTGAATCCCATCATGTAGATTTGTTTGCTAATAATTTCTAAAATTTATATTTGAAATGTTTGGATTTTTAAAGGTAAAAAAACACGAAGCACGTGGTTTTAATTACAAGCCAAGGTATTTTGATGCTGAAAAAGAAGCCCTTAGACAGAAAATAAATGCTTCTGAGAAAACTGCTTCTTCAGAAGAAATTGACGATGCTACGGTAGTAAAATCAAGAATACGCGATGGTCTAAGACATGCCAAGAATGTTTCAAGACGCGATTTGAAAGGCCTTTGGCGAGGTGGGAATCTTAGAATTATTGCCATACTGATAGCATTGATTGTCTTTTTCTACATAGCAATGTACAGATTTTTACCTGTCATTATTCAAATGATTTTTCCTGAATATTAACTAAAATTACAAAGTAAGGCCACAATGGCAGATATCATAAAATTATTGCCCGATCATATTGCCAATCAGATTGCAGCGGGGGAGGTAGTGCAGCGACCGGCATCGGTTATTAAGGAATTGATGGAAAATGCAATAGACGCTGGTGCAAAAAATGTAAAACTCATCGTAAAAGACGCGGGAAAAACCTTAATTCAGGTTATTGACGATGGTATTGGAATGAGCGAAACAGATGCAAGAATGTCTTTTGAACGTCATGCAACTTCCAAAATAAGCTCAGCCGAGGAGATTTTCAGGATCAAAACTATGGGCTTCAGAGGAGAAGCACTGGCTTCAATTGCGGCTGTGGCTCAGGTAGAATTGCGAACCAAGAAAAGAGAGCAGGATCTGGGGGTGAAAATAGTGATTGAGGGTTCTAAAATCATTGAACAGGAACCCTGTCAAACTGTTTCCGGAACTTCAATTTCCGTGAAAAATCTTTTTTATAATATTCCGGCTCGTCGCACTTTTCTAAAAGCCGATAATATTGAAATGCGACATATTATTGATGAATTTCAACAAATTGCATTAGCGCATTCAGATATTTTTTTCTCCCTGCATCACAATGCTGAAAAGATTTATCATTTAGCCTCCGGAAATTTAAGACAGCGAATTGTAGGCATATTTGGTAACAAATCGAATCCCGCACTCATACCAATCACTGAAGAAACGGAGGTATTGAAAATTTATGGTTTTATCGGTAAACCGGAATTTGCCAAAAAGCTAAGAGGGGAACAGTTTTTCTTTGTGAATAACCGTTTTATCAAAAGCAGTTACCTTCATCATGCCCTCATGCTTGCCTATGAAGACCTGCTGCCCGATAAAATGTACCCCATGTATGCGGTGTTCTTTGAAATGGATCCGGCAAAGATTGACGTCAATGTTCATCCTACCAAACAGGAAATTAAATTTGAGGATGAAAAATTGGTTTACAATTATTTACGCGTCACTGCCCGTCATGCATTGGCCCAAAATAGTATCACGCCAAGTCTCGATTTTGAACAAGACTCGATAATATTTGACGAAAACAAAAGTACAAATCCTGTTGAAAAAGATGAAAATGATGAAGATCTAATCTATGAAAGCAGGCTTTCCGGCAATTTTTCAGGTTTTCAACATTTTAAAACTGAAAATGGCGAAAAGGGCAGCAATGGAAGTACTTTTAACTGGAAAAAGGAAAAGACCGATCAGGAGAGGAATAATCTAAAAAATTGGGAAAATCTCTATCAGGGGCTAGTCAGTCAGGATAATATTGAAGATTCGGATGATGAAAATCAAAGCTTTGAAAGCAGTCTTTCTTTTTCTGAACAATCGAGTGATATTGAAACTAAAGCAGAAACTTTTGGTTTTCAGCTTTATCAGTTGCACAAGTCATTTATAGTGAGCTCAATCAAATCGGGTCTCATGCTGGTTGACCAATCTGCTGCGCACCAAAGAATTTTGTATGAAGATTATCTGCAAAGTTTAGAAAAAAATATCCCACTGGTTCAGAATAGTTTATTTCCGGTAAACATCAACCTGAGTCCGGCCCAAAGCAGCTTAAT
>JBILRK010000429.1:0-3072 GCA_044372705.1 Saprospira sp.
AATTGCTGAATTGGAAAAAATACTGGCCGAAGTTCCTGCCGAACATTTCAACGAAAGAATGCTGGCCTGGTCGGAATATTGCGAACTTTTTTACGCCCTTGGCAATGTTTATTATAAAAGCGCTAATAAGGAAAAAGCTGTCGAAAATTGGTACAAAGCCATGCTACTGGCTTACTCTAACAACAGTTCCAATGCGGTAGTACTTCAAATGGACAGCGTAATAAATGACAATCCAAAACTGACAAAAGCTTATATGGTCAGAGCCATCGCGAAATATCGCCGAGGTCCCTATCTGGGCTGGGGCGATGAAACCAAAGAGGTGTTTCGCTCAGGATTGGAAGACATCAAAAAAGCAAAAGAACTTGGCTTAAACACTTATGAAGTCTATATCTATTCGGCACTGATACTTAGAGAGCTAAAAGAAAAAAACGAGGCCCTTGCACAAATTGAGCAGGCGATTGAACTAAACAGTGCCGATGCCCGGGGCTATATCTGGCGCTACCATATCAGGCAGGACCTTGGCAAGGCAGCCTGGGGCAATAAAAACGACCCCGATATACTGATGTTTGAAAAATTGAAAAAGGAATGGGTATTTGACCCAAAATAACTTAGGCATCGCAATATTCTGCCCCGCCCTCTGAAATTCCATAAACGTGCTGAAATTCGAAACCTCGGTAGTTGTTTTCAATATTTTGCAACACTTCCATAATAGCATCTTTCTCTCGCAAGGTGACTAATTCCTTGCGATATTCTTTGATGTTTGGAATACCACGAAAATAATTGGTGTAATGCCTGCGCATTTCAACAATGCCTAAGCTTTCGCCTTTCCAGCTGATAGAATGCAGCAGATGTTTTCGGGCGGCTTCTACCCTTTCCTCAAGAGTTGGTGCCGGCAAAAGTTCTCCAGTTTGGAAATAATGTTTTATCTCTCTGAATATCCATGGATAACCGATGGAGGCACGGCCAATCATAATACCGTCCACGCCGTATTTGTATCTGAATTCTTTTGCCTTTTGGGGACTATCGATATCACCATTGCCAAAAATCGGCATAGAAATTCTTGGATTTTCCTTCACGCGGGCAATATGCGACCAGTCGGAATGTCCCTTATACATTTGGGCACGGGTGCGGGCATGAATGCTTAACGCTGCTACGCCAATATCTTGCAGGCGCTCGGCCACCTCATCTATGTTGATGGAATTATCATCCCAGCCTAAGCGAGTTTTTACGGTTACTGGCAGATTTGTACTGTCGATAACGGCTTTGGTCAATCGTATCATTAGGTCGACATCTTTAAGCACCCCCGCTCCTGCTCCTTTGCAAACTACTTTTTTAACGGGGCAGCCAAAGTTAATATCCACTACATTGGGATTAACCGTTGAAACAATTTTGGAAGACATGGCCATTGCGTCTTCATCTCCACCGAATATTTGAATACCAATGGGCCTTTCCACCTCAAAAATATCCAGTTTTTTACGGCTCTTGATGGCATCGCGAATCAGGCCTTCCGATGAGATAAACTCGGTGTACATCATATCACATCCGTTCTCTTTACAAAGAAAACGAAAGGGCGGGTCACTGACATCCTCCATTGGAGCCAATAACAAAGGAAATTCGCCGAGTGAAAGATCACCAATTTTTACCATGCTGAAAATTTTAGGCAAAAATACAACATTTCGGGTCTTGTTTCAACTTTATTTGCGCATTACCGAGATTCTAAAGATTTTTTCATCCCTGACTTCATAAATCAGTGCCAGCTCAATTGCAGTATCGGAGCCTCTGCGACCAACAATGTACTCATGGTCAATCACCTTATTATCAAAAACGATCCTTTTCAAAATGGTAGAATGTAGCTTGGGCGATAGTTCGAAAAGTTCAGTGTAAACTTTTCTACAGGCTTCGGAACCTTTTATGCTCAGCTTTTTGCTATCAAACTCATATACTTCGATATCTTCGCTGATGTATGACATAAACTGTTCGATATCAAGATTATTATAAGCATCGAGATTTGCCTGAACAATTTGTTCAGCAGTTTTTTGAGCATTCAGCATAGTTGTAATAAGTAGGAGTAGAAAGATTTGGAATATATTTTTCATATTTGATTTATTTGTAATAAAATTATGAATTCAAAAAGGAAACGTCTTTATTTCTAATTTTATTCAAACACAGATTCAACAGCAAATACAGATCTGCACAGATTTTCAATACTGATTTTTTTCATTTTGAAAAAACAGATTTGCCAGAGTAATTTATAAAATCCTGATATAAAATTTTGAGAATCCAACAAAATCTAAACAGATTTGGTTAGCTAAGGTTCTCATTTAGATACTCCAGCATACTTAATGATAAGTTATACATATCAAAGTTTTACTTTTTCAGAGAATAATCCGCATTTTACGAAGTAAAAAATCCGTATTTTGTGCATCAAAATCTGTGTGTGTCAGTATTATCCTATTCTAAATCCGTGTTTCGAAATTCTCTTAAAAATACAGATGTTACTGCATATGCTGTCCACGATGACTATCGGTATACACTGATCTTCGATATTGATTTTTTCCTTCAGAAAATCAGATTTGCAAATCATTTCAATGAAAAGATTTCAAAGTCATTATTTTTGAAGTGGATTTCGAGAAATAGGTATTATTATTTTTGCTCGTGTACTTTATAAAAAACAAAGCATATTTATCATTCAACATTTATCAAAATTATAGCTTTTTACTATTTTGCGGAACATTTAAAACAACATTCAATTTTATGAAAAAATCAATGTTTTTGACAATTGCCTTTCTGATAACGGCAATTTCGGCAAGAGCTACCGAGGGAATGTGGATTCCATCCCTTATCAATATGTTTTACTCAGACATGAAAACCAATGGTTTGAAACTAAAAGCCGAGGATATTTATGCTACCAATAAATCGAGCCTAAAAGACGCAATAGTTCAGTTCGATGGTGGCTGTACCGCCGAGATAGTGTCAGCGGAAGGCTTGCTGCTTACCAATCATCATTGCGGATACGATGCCATTCAAAAACTTTCTTCGCTCGAGAAAGATTATCTCAAAAACGGTTTTTGG
>JBILRK010000280.1:0-4227 GCA_044372705.1 Saprospira sp.
TTCAATGTTCAATGATAAAGGTTCAATGTTCAATGATAAAGGTTCAATGCTCAATGATAAATGATAAATGTTCAATACTCAATGTTCAATACTCAATGTTCAATGATAAATGTTCAATACTCAATGCTCAATGATATATGTTCAATACTAAATGATAAATGTTCAATGCTCAATGATAAATGTTCAATACTCAATGTTCAATGCTCAATGCTCAATGTTCAATGTTCAATGATAAATGTTCAATGCTCAATGAAATCTAATTTCTAATTTCAAGATTAATCAATCCTCAACAGGAACTTCTGCTGGCTTGCTAAGCGTCTTAATAGCCATTGCAATAAAACGCATAATATAAATACCTAAGAAAGAGGCAAAGTATCCAATGAGGTAAATCCAAAAAACATAATTATTTTCTGCATCGCTCAGGTTTACCACCTCACGGGTATATCCAAAAAACCATAAAAACACCACTCCTAGCGGTAAGGATGCGATGAGTGCTACAATGAGCCATATAAATTCTCTGGCGATTACTTTTCCCATAATTTTTTGATACTATATTAAGGTTCAAAAAAGCTTGTTAAGGCAATTTTTCATGATTTTTACTTACAAGTGTTGTGGCTAGCCATATCAGTACTCCACCAATCAAAATTCCAATTAAAAATGCAGAAATATGGTTGTGGAACAATCCCAGCCAATTGCCTATCACCATTAATAAAACAGTGAAGATGGTGATGTAAAAAATCCTGAAAGCACCACTGTAAAACATGACGTCACGGATTCTCCAGTCGAGTAATGAAAACACAAAGCCAACAGCCATAAAAATGGCCACAAATACAAGGGTTGCAAATATCAGGTTTGCATTTCTTTTCATCTGATAAGCAACGGTATAATGAATTTTATTGCTTTTGGAAATTTTAAAAGTTTCAAATTTTTCAGATTCAGGATTCCAGCTAGTTCTGGCAGCAATTTTTTCCTCCAGGGTTTCCCAAAGGTCGTTGTATCCATGGTCATAACTCAAAGCCCATACGGCTACTCCTCCTAGATTTAGCTCAAAGGCCTTGTCTATTTTCAAAGCTAAGCTGGTTGAGTTATCGAAAAATATTTCCTGATATGGCCCTATACTGTCTGATACTGTGGCAATCATGGTATTTCGCCTCTTGTCATATTTTACAGAGGCCGCTCCGCTGCGAATAAGATTTCTAATCTGTGCATAAGAAAGATAACCCAGGAACTCCTGCCCTCCCCTGGTTTGCCAGACCGAACCATAATAGGGTAATCCCAAAACAAGACTGCTGCTATGTTTTTTACCAATAGCCTTTGTGTAACGTTCCACCGCTCGGCTGATGTCATCTGTAACGGTATCCGTTTTTGATAAAATGCCCCCAAGTCCATTAAAAACATCGAACTCATAGATCGAAACCGTATCCCATTCTGGATTAAATAAAAAGAAATTAACCCTTTCCTGCGGTTGATAAAACTTGGCAAGCTCGACCTTGCAGGCTGCCCTTCTCATGGTTTGTCTGATATTACCATTATTGAGCAAGGGATCATAAAGTTGAATCACCCTTAGTACATCCCCCATATCATATCTGTTGTATTCCAGATTTTCAATTTTGGCCGCTAGAATAAAGGCATTGAGGGTGTCGAGCAATTTGTTCATATACTCTTCGCTGTGCATCAGTTGTACCGACTGGATCGTTCCCGGTGAACGGAGCACAGAATCGAGATTGGTATATTGTGCATAAGAGAGATAACTTCCCCTTACAGCGGCATCGTCATTGAATAATGGGGAAAGCGGTCCTTTGTTGACGCCCCCCGGCCTGAGGTGAAAATTAAAGCCAGATATAATAAAAACATCTACCCAATTTTGCAGAAATCCCATGTCATAGATCTTCTCTGTATCGTACAAGGGAAGAGTCATCGCAATTGTAAAATTATTATTGTGCTCTCTTAGGCGGAATGAGAGTTCCTTCACAAATTCGAGAAAGTCTTCTTTATACTCAGTAGGCAGCTCTTCGAAGTTGATTTCAATACCATCTCCTCCGGCATAATCCAATACTGAAATGAGGCTGTCGATTAGATTTTGCTGAACTTTGACTGGAGAGGTAAAAAAGATTTCAGCATTTTCGGAACGGTGACAACTCAAGGTGAGCAAGACTCGGCAAGAGTCCTTATGTGCCATGGGTATAAGATCCGAATTTTTAAAATCAAAAATGGCCTGAAAATTCTGGTAGCCCCCAGTAAAAGGATTTAGCTCATAAGCATAGTAAGCAACATGAGTTAGGAGATCAAAATTGTAACTTCTGAAAGCCTCGCCGGCAAAATGTGGGTGCCAACCCCAAACTATAACATTCTGCTCCTCCAGAATTTCTTTTCTGTTGCGATGAATACGGCCCGGATTTTTGAGTAAATCGTCGAAATTTGATGGAGCACGGTAGCGGCCATAGCGACCTCTGTCTATCTTTTGTTGGGCTGCTTCGGTAGGCATACCCCAATATTTTCTTGATATTGTGTTGAAACGGTTTCTATTAAGTTCCTCAACAACTTTATTTTCAACTTTGATATCCTTTTCTTTGATAATTGCCAAGCGTTCTTTGGTAAGCTGTTCCAATGAATCGGTCATACGCTGCAATTCTTCGGGGCTGGTCTGAATAATTTTTTTATTCGTATTTCCGCCCTGTGCATAAATATCTAATGCCAGCAACTGAAAAAACAGCAGCGGCAATAGAAGCAAGTGATATGTATATTTATGCAATAATTTCATACAAACATTTAAGGCGCTTTTGATTTCTGTTTTTGCAAAATTACGATGATACCATAGGCGAAAAAGGCACCCAAAATGACCCCAACAATTAACATAAACCTTTTACCGGCAAAGAGTCCGAAATAAGATCCCAAAAGCAAGATTAGTGCTGAGAAAAATCCAAGAAATAACATTCTGAAAAAACCACTTTGGAAGAGCCTTCTCCTTGCATCGGCATTTAACAATGCCATACAGAAACCTGCTGCAGCAAAAATTCCCCAGTATAGTAAAACGGTCAGCATAATCGGGCTCCAACTCCTGGCCTTTTTCGATATTGCCGATATTTGTTCAAAACCCTCAACAGGCGGTATTTTTATAGTTGTAAATTCCTCTTCAATAACGGTCCAGACATTATCGAAACCCTCGTCATAACCCAGTGGCCAGATGCCTACACCCGCCAAACCATACTCCTGCAGAAAACGGAATTTATGTCTGAAAGTCTGCACATCATCAAACAAAAGCTCTGTCTGAATAATCGATCTGCCATTGTTAATGGTATCGAGTTTTTGCCACACATAGACAAAATAATTTGAGTCGATGCGAATGAGCCCGCTACTATCTCTCATGACATAGTCATACTGAATTTTGCTGTAAGGCACATATTCGAGCAGCTCATGACCTTTGTCATCGGTACGCCAAAGCGTTCCATAGTTGGCCAATGCCAAAATAAGTCTATTGGCATGAAATTGTCCTATTGATGCCAAATATCGTTCCACCACTGACCTAAGATCTTCTTCGCCCGATGCGGGGGAATAATTCAATGGCGATACAGGTTTTTTGGACACACCGGTTGACGAATTTGGATCAAGCTGAAAATCAAAGCCTTTAATGATAAAAAAATCGACATCCTTTATCATTTTACCCAAATTGAAAATATTATTCGGGTCATAGGCTGGTACGCTCATACAAACCGAATAATTTGGATTTACACCCCTTAGATTAAAAGAGAGTTTTTTTACAAATTTATAAAACTCATCCTGATAAATGGCCGGTATATTTTCAAAGTTTATCTCTATGCCATCTGCTTTTGAGGTATCTAAAAGATAGATCAGTTCGTCAATCAAATGCTGACGTGCTGCGGCATTTGATGGCTCCAAAAACACGGCATTATTTTCTTCGCTATGACTGGTGATAGAGAGCAATACCTTGCAGTCCTTTTTGTGCGCCGTGGGGACAATCCCATTGGCAGGGTCTTCCCCACCCAGGAAGTCATTGATCACCAAAGTATCGAGCGCATCGCCTGTGTAGGGGTCGATGTCATAGGAATAATAGGCTATAGCCGTCAGTAGTTTATAATTGTACGATTTGTAAGAAGACCCGTTGAAATGCGGATGCCAACCAAAAATAGTCACAAACTGATTTTCATTGACCAATTTTGGAAATCTGTACTGCGAACTATCAATCTTACTCAAAGAGTCGAGCATACG
>JBILRK010000005.1:0-15661 GCA_044372705.1 Saprospira sp.
ACAAAAATTAACATTTGTGTTGGGTAAAAACAAGAAAGCGCCAACAGAATAGGTGCTGCAAGCAAAGAAGCATTTTTCATCGCATGCAAGCATTTTTGTTTCAGAAAGCTATTTGGCGACCTGGCATGTACCCAGACATAATATTCGAACTCGGGCGCTGAGGAATAAGTTAAGGTCACTAAAAAAATAAGGATCATGGAAAATATGCCCAGATTCATATTATCCACCACAAGGGCAATAACTGCGAGGGCATAGGCTACAGGGAAAAATAAAAATGTTTTTCTGAAGCCGACAGAATACTCGAATGGTTTTTGCGAAAATGGTGTTGGCAGGGTAAAATTGAAACCTAAACGCTGTGTAAAAAAGGCTAATGTTATAGCAGATGCCAATAAAACTGCTGCCTCTGCAAAGCAAGTCTTTATGATTAAAACAATCATAAAAGGCAGGGCAAAAATAAGATTTTCGATCATTCTAATACCTCGGTATTGAGCATCGCCAAAAACTGTTTGTAAAAACTCAGTCCTTTGCTTTTCGCCTAATCCAAATAATGCGCTAAGGGCGCTAAGTATTAAAATATATTTTGCCAAACTTGTTTTATAAAACATCCATTCGCTGAGCAATGCAAAAATAAATATACTCAACAGCAATCCAATCCAGGGATTGATACCGATTTCCCTGAAGATTCTGTCTGTTCTTTTTGCCTGTAACAGGAAATACTCCTTCATTGTTAAATTGAAAAATTTCTATTTAGCCCGTCTATTCCCTCATTTTCACAAACTTCAAAGTTTTTTCAAAAGGGACCGATTTATCCACGATTCTGAAAAAATAAAGTCCCGCAGGCAAATGCCCAATTGAAAAATAATGGATGTTATCTGCAGATAAAACTCCATTTTCGACAACTCTTCCATCATAAGAAATGATTTCAAACTGCGCATTGCTCATCAGATTGGGATTTTCCACTTTCAGATTGATGCTGCTTCCTGCCGGATTTGGAAAGAGGCTGAAATTTCTTTCAATATCTTCTGGTTCGGGAACAAAGCTTGGAATGGCTTCGAAATATGCTTTGAAGAGCAGATCGGAACTGAGCGTATCGAGAAAAACAGGCAAAAGCGTGTCGGCTATCAAGCCATTCGGCTCCCAATGAGAAAAGCGATAGCCTGGTTTAGCAACTGCCTCAATTTTGACAGGAACTCCGTCGAAATAAATCCAGTTGACCGGATAAGCATCGGGACTAACGGTACTAATATTGATTTTGCCAGCATTGGCAGGAAATACATCCAGTTCAACATCGACCTGTTGCGGCAGATTAAAACCAGCCTCCATGTCATCGCGCAGTTGCTGACTTCTGCAAATAAGATCCTCTTCAAAATCGAGATAAGCCTGATAAAAATCGCTCATCTGCTGCTGTATATCGGCTGTTCCCCAGCGCTCATACTCATTAGGCATCTCCACCACCATTTCATTGAAAAAGGTACGATTGATACTGAGCAGACGCGAGGTATCATAACTGGTATTCATCAAATCGGCCGCCCTATTGATAAAATAATCCCTGAATCGATTATTTTGTATGCTTCGTTTCCAAATGTTAATATATGGATTTCCGGGATCGAAATTGAGCAGTCGGTCAATCTGATCGAACTGACAATCGGTCCATCCGTTTGGCGCCATAGCCAGTTCTTGGTCAATTACACAGAATCTGTATCGGTTCTGCGTAGCATCGGAACGGTAAATCTTGATATTGTTTTGAGGCCAGTCATTATTTGGCATCCAGGTATTGGCAATAATATAATCGGCATAATATTTCATATCAAAGATGCGGTCGGCATTGCTCCAATAAGCCGTATCTGTCCTACTAAAAGTCAGAAAATTATTATAGGCAGTAAAGAAACTATCCACGGGGTCGCCCTCGACAGAACGCAAAACACTGTTGTAATAATAGCTGAGGCTCAGAATATCCACCTTGTTCTGATCGGCATTGTCATAAATATCAAAGTATTCCTCATCGAATTTTTCCCTCATCTCATACAAACCAAAGTATTGACCATTGATATAAACCGAAACAGGTTGCATAGCCGAATAATAAGTGTTCGTTTCTCCAGCCATCATAGTCACCTGAGCAGCATCTTTAAAGGGCATTTCCAAAAACTGATTACTGCCGTTTCTGAAATAGAGTTTACTGTATTTATTTCTGTTAGGTCTACGGGGAATCAGCGGCAGATTCACCGATCCTTCGCCAATAACATTTTGATCAAGTTCCAAACGGAATGAACGTTGAGGCGCACCCCTGCTACCACCTGCACCGCCATCCTGAATCATACCGGAATTTTGTTTGAACAATAATGGATGTCCTGTCCCGGAAGCAAAATAATCAACCTGAACCGACTTGAGCCAATCTCTATATGGATTATCGAAATTGCCATTTGGTCCATAAAGGTTAGAAGGATCTGTATAAAGCGAAAGTATGGGCGTTTGATGGCTCAAGTTGATGAGATAAGACACCCCTGAAATTTTACTGGGCACTTTTCCGGGAACAAAGGCGCGCGCTCTAAGCACAGTATTCTGAAAAACAAAAATTGGCACGGTATCGTAGAGCTGAGAACTGATTGTTGGATCGGAACCATCTGTAGTGTATCTGACTTCTGAACCTACGGGATTTGGATTGCTGATGGAAACCGTCATAGGCGTTCCCCTTACCTGCGATGGCTGGCTAAAAACAGGTTCGAGTGCTACTCCGCTTAAGGCTTGTGAATTATTATTTGTCGCACCAGGTGTGGGTGGGCTAAAGACCACCACATTGCTTGATCCATCGGGGAAAGAGCCCTTGCTGACATCCGTTTCTGCACAATTCACAAAAAGATTGCTTACAAGCGTTCCGGCAGGATTATATAGCAAAACCGCTTCTCCACTCGAGGAAATTTTGAAATTGGTGTGAAAATTATTACCTCCCAGTGGTACAAAATTAGTCGTAAGACTGCTGAGGGAACTATGATTCATACTGATTTCGATGTAATTGTACTGACAGGGATCGGGATTCACCACATTGAATGCCAGGGTATTTATCGGACCGGCGTTCAAACCTGCTGCAATCAGTTCTGAGGCTGGAATCAGCAGCTGATGTCTTGCTCCCCAATACCAGTTTCCATAGGGTGCCGGATAGTCGGTAGTACCATTTTGGACATTGCCTGTGCCGATGGTGATACCGTTCAAGCGTAGGTTGGGCCTTTGAAAATAAATATTTCCAGTAGGCGCATCGCAGGCCGCAGCACTATAATCCTCGAAAGCAGCGAGGGATGATGCATAAGCGGTCGCTGTTTGTCTGAATACCGAATTCTCCGTATAAGCGCCATCATAGCTGCATATATTAATAATAAGGTTGCTGCTACCATCCCAAAGAAAGGGAGTGCTCATATTGTGTGTATTCCAATTAGTTACTGGAGTGAACGAAGTGATATTGGCAGTTTGAATAAAAGGCGGCGAAGAAAATCGGTCCTTTTCGCTGCAAAAAACCAATTTATGCGCACCTGCCGGCAGATAAAACTGCGGAAAAACCCACTGACGGGGCTCAGAACTGCGATCTGTTAAAGAATAGCCTTGTAAATCAATAGGAAAGGACGTATTGTTATACAATTCAATCCAGTCTTCACTATCTCCGTCTTCATCGGCAACCGTAGCATAGTTTTTATTGCTGCCTTCATTGATGATGAGCTGGGCTGAACTGTTTTCATAAAGAAAGCAAATCAGGGCCAGGACAAGTGCATATTGTTTTCTCATTGCGCTGTTATTTGTTTTTATTCTTTCAAAGTCATAAAAGTAAATATTTTTATTGGTTTGGCACAAATGAAGCCTAAATTCATTTTCCAATCTAAGCAGAATTTCGAAATTTATTGTAGATGTAGCTATTTGTAGAGGTCAACCTAGGTTGAAACCCAGGGATGATTTACGGCTCCAGCGGAGCGACCTGTTCTTAGCTGACAGGCAAGAACAGGTTTTGAGCCACAGCGAGGTGGCCTCATGAAAATTGAAACACAGAGCTGGACTTTGTCCAACACAGATTGTACAGATTCACTCAGATTTTTTGCCCTTGCGTCAATACAGATCTTAAACAGATTAACTTCGTTAAGATGGATATTTACGGATTGACAAACTGCATCCAGCTCCAGCGGAGCGACCTGTTCTTAGCTGACAGGCAAGAACAGGTTTTGAGCCACAGCGTGGTGATATGCACAAATTACAGGTTCAATGATTTTTTATATACAAATCATGAAAAGAAGATGTCATCCCTACGGAACTATTTATACACTTTTTTATGTATACCTAATTTAGGTCAAATCAGCCAATTTTGTCATCAATTGTAAATTTTACTTGATTTAATATTCGGTTTTTCTAACTCATACCTTTTAAATTTCATGTCTTAGGACAATTCATGAATTCTACCTGTTTAAAAAACTTAAAAATATTGCCCCTTAAGAAGGATTCATCCAATTAAATCGTCAAATCTATTATCGATTGTAAATTTTATATTAAATCAAGGCTAATATAATTCGATTAAAACCATCCTAATATTAAATATTTGTTAATTTTACTTTGTAAAAGTTTGCTTTGATAGCGCCGACGAATGGATTTTCGGAAAAGCGACAATTATCTTAGTGCTAATTTTTTCATTATCAACTCTACCTCTACATGAAAAACTTCCTAAGTCTTGCTGCCCTAGCTTTTATAAGCACAGGCTGTTTTGCTCAAAACTTTTATGATGCCTCGACGGTTCAGGAAATCAGAATTTATTTTACCCAAACAAATTGGGATCAGATGTTGGATACTGCAGAGGCAGGGTCTGACAGTTATATCATGGCAGATTCTATTAAAATAAATGGCACTACTATCAGACAAGTTGGCGTAAAATACAAGGGAAACAGTTCTTACAATCCAACTCAGGTAAAAAATCCATTTCACATTGAATTGGATACCTATATTCCTCAAGATTATCAAGGTTTTACCGATATAAAACTAAACAATGTCAAATATGACCCTTCTTTTGTCAGAGAGGCGGTTTCTTATTCCATCCTCAGGCAGTACATGCATGCGCCAAGGGCAAATTATGCCAATGTTTATGTGAACAATACGCTAATCGGTTTATATACAAATGTCGAATCCATTTCTAAGAAATTTGTGAATGTGCACTTTGGCTCCGATAACAATACTTTTTTCGACTGCAGCCCTCCTGCCGGAGCTGGTCCAACATCAACAAATCTTCCTAATCTGGTCTATTTGGGAACTAGCGAGAGCAGTTATTATAGTGCCTACGACATGAAATCTGACACGGGATGGGCCGATATGATCAGTCTCACCAATTTATTAAATAATAATGTCTCCAATATTGAATTGGAAATGGACATTGACCGAGCACTTTGGATGCTGGCATTCGATAACGTGATGGTTAATCTTGACAGCTATCTTGGTCAATTCAAACAAAATTACTATTTGTACAAAGATGATTACGGTCGTTTCAATCCGATTGTATGGGATTTGAATATGAGTTTCGGCACCTTTAGTATGACGGGTACCATTCAGCTGGGATCAACCACAGCCAAAGCACAGTTGACTCCTTTATTACATTTAAATGATGCTGCCTGGCCTTTGGTGCAAAAATTACTTTCTGTTCCAACTTACAAAAAGAAATACCTGGCGCATTTTAAAACAATTTTTCAGGAAAACCTTTCCAACGGCAGTTATTTAACCTTGGCCCAAACTTATCAAAGCCTTATTTCAACGCATGTTCAGGCAGACCCTAACAAGTTTTATACCTTCGCCCAATTCCAAAGCAATATATCTAGCGACGTGAGTGCAGGCGGTGGAGGCCCAGGCGGTTTGACTGCTTCGGGACTAAGCGCATTAATGAATGCCAGAAATACTTACCTCAGTGCACTCGCCGATTTTACAAATGTTCAACCAAGCATCTCAGCTGTTTCAAGTTCTGTGAGCAGCCCTGCTATTGGAACTCAGGTCACCATTACTGCCAATATTATCAATACAAATGCAAGTGCCGTTTATATTGGCTACCGCGATGATGTTTATGCTCCTTTTACTAAACTGACCATGTATGACGATGGCTTGCATAACGACGGCGCTTCAGGTGACAATGTTTACGGGGTTGATATTCCGGTTAATAACATAACTACACAGTACTATATTTATGCTGAGAACAATAACATAGGTCGTTTTTCTCCCGATAGAGCCGAACATGAATTTTATACCCTTACTGCTTCCTTCTCTAATGTCAATGCAGGTGATGTTGCCATTAATGAACTGATGGCCCTCAACACTACTACACAGGTTGACGAAACAGGTATCTATGAAGACTGGGCAGAACTCTACAATAATACCAATGCTGATATTGATCTTGGCGGTTATTACATGACTGATGACACAGCGAATCTGGCAAAATGGCAAATTCCTGCCGGAACAATAATCAGTGCAGGTGGCTACCTTATCATCTGGTGTGACGAAGATGTGGCCGATGGTCCACTGCATACTAATTTTAAGCTTTCCTCTACCAGCGGTGAATCCATAACCCTATCAAATCCAAATCTGAATATGATTGATCAGGTATTTTTCGGTCCACAAACTGCTAATTTGGGTTATGCCCGTGTACCAAATGGTACAGGTAATTTCCTTGTTCAGGCGCCTACATTTAATGCAAATAATGAAACTACGAATATAACAGACTATTCAGATGAAAGCAATATTGACTTGAGCGCATTCCCTAATCCAAGTTACGGTGAATTGTATGTCAAAATAAGTCATCTAATTGACAACGAAAGAATTTATCTGTTCAACCAACTTGGTCAGCAGATTTATGAGTTTGAAGCACAAAACGAAAATTACCTGAATCTTGAAAATATGACTTCGGGTTTTTACTTCCTGAAATACGGTAAAAAAACAGTTAAAGTAAACATTATCAACTAATAAAACTTATGTCAAAAAAATTCTTAATGTCAATTATTCTGCTGCTTTTTATGTTCTCCGCTTGCAAACACAGCGAAGGATATGGTGGTCTAGCAACAATTAAAGGAAAGGTCTTTGGCAAAGATTACAATTCGAATGGTGACCTGGTAAGCCAGGATTATATTGGTGATGTAGATGTATATATCAGCAAACATGGCGAAACTGCCTATTTCGATAATGTCAACACATCCTATGATGGTTCCTTTGAATTCAGTTTTCTACATCCGGGCAAATATGACATTTGGGTTTTTGGTGATTGTGACAGCTGTAACTGGAGTCAGACCTATGTGTTCAAAACTGTTGAAATAGCCGATAAGAGAGCAATTGTTAGCGTAGAGGACTTCATCATTACCTTCTAAATTCCATACATGAATAACATTTTACTATTCAGTTTCCTGTGCATTGGATTTATAAATGCTCAAAACTATCCTACCGAAATTCATTTTTCAGCTGATGGACGAATCATGTATTGCGGTGGGCTTGCTCCACTATCGGGTTTTTACAATAAAGACAGCATTAAAAATATTTACCTGAATTTCCCGCAGTCCAATTATTGGACCTTGCTTAGCAATAACTATGCAAGTGAAACCAATATACATGCAGAAATGATTTATGATGGCGTAAGTTACGACAGTGTTGGGGTCAGATTCAGGGGCAATACCTCCTACACTACAATAGGGACTTCCCAGAAAAAGTCCTTTTCGGTTGAAACCGACTTCAATGACAGTACGCTAAAGGTCATGGGCTATAATGATTTGAAATTCAACAATGGTCATCAGGATGCCAGTTTTATGCGAGAGGTTTTATTCTGTCGTATGGCTGGAAGACATACACCTATAGCCAAAGCGAATTATGTTCACCTCTATTTGAACAATCAAGATTGGGGCCTTTATCCAAACATACAGTCTATTGATAAGAGCTTTCTTGAAGAATGGTTCTTAAGTAACGACGGTGCACGTTTCAGAGCTACAGTCGATGGTGGAACTACAGGTGGTCCCAATTGGGGCGACGGTACTGCGGCTATGAATTATCTGGGTTCTAATTTAGCAACATATCAAACTTACTACACACTTAAATCGAATGATCTTATAACAGACCCATGGCAATCACTGGTTGATGCCTGTTATGACCTAAGCACTGTTACAGCTTCAAACATGGATAGTCTGCTCAATATAATTGATGTTGACAAAGTGCTGTGGCACATGGCAGTAGAAAATATTTTTACCGATAATGACAGCTATATCCTAAAAGGTAAAATGGATTACATGCTGTACACTGAATCTGAAAGCGGTAGAACTTTTTCTTTGGAATATGATGGCAATTCAACTTTTCAGTTAGGACAGGCAACGAGTACAATTTGGGGGCCATTGAAAAATGCAGGAAATGTAAATTATCCGCTGCTCAACAAACTGCTCAACATTCCCGAATGGAGACAGCGCTATCTGGCACATTACAGAACCATACTGGATGAAACTTTTACAACTGCAAACGCTACGTCATTGGTGAATGATTTCAATTCAAAAATTGCTGCACTTGTAGCAAATGACCCCAAAAAATTATACTCAACTGCTCAATACAATACGGAATATCCAGCGCTGATAAATTATGTTACAAGCAGAAGAAATTATCTGTTAACGAATACCGAAATAGCTCAAATAGCTCCTTCCATAAGCAGCGCAGCTTTCTACAATAGTACAATGAATATGTACAGCGAACCCAATTCGGGCGAAGTTGTAAATGTCAAGGCTACAGTCAGTTCAGCTGCCGGCATCTTTGCCGTTACACTTTATTATGGCACAGGTATCATGGGTACATTCAGCGAAACAGCCATGTTCGACGATGGCAACCACAATGACGATGCTGCTGGCGATGGTATTTATGGCGCACAGATACCAGGATATCCTGCCACAACCCTGGTGCGATACTATATTGAAGCTCAGGCAAATACTACTGCAAAATCAGCCTCCTATCTTCCAACAGGTGCGGAACACGATGTTTTTGTTTATACCGTACAAACGCAGGCAGCACCTAATGGCGTTGTGATCAATGAACTTATGGCTTCCAATGCATCGAGCGCACAGGACGAAACAGGGGCTTTCGCCGATTGGATTGAATTGTACAACAACAATGCTTCAGCTGTAGATTTGAGTGGATTTTATCTGAGTGATGACAGTACTAATATTGCAAAATGGCAATTCCCGACAGGTACAACAATCGCAGCCAACGGCTATTTAATCCTTTGGGCCGACCAAGACATTCTTGACGGTCCGCTACATTGTAATTTCAAATTATCGGCTATTGGAGAAGAAGTGATTTTATCGGACAATCAGCTGAATTTGGTTGACCGGATAATTTTTGGACCGCAGACTACCGATTTGGGCTATGCCCGTATTCCTAATGGTAGTGGAAATTTTATCATACAGGCTCCTACTTTCAATGCTAATAATGAAGACAACACGGCCACCGAGTCTCTTTTTCAGGAAGTTGAAATTAGCGCCTTTCCAAATCCAACAGGAAACAATTTACAGGTACTTATTTCTGATTTGATAGAAAAAGAGCTGCTGACTGTCTATAATCAATTAGGTTCCGTCATGCTTCAACAGCAAGCTTTCAACGATAACAGTTTAGATCTTACTCATTTGCCATCAGGTATTTACTTGCTGCGTTACGCAGATAAAGTAATTAAAATAAGCAAAATTTAAATCAGCAAAAAGACTCCTAAAATATTGAACCAAATTATATCAGATAGTCTCTTACAGATTCCAAGCATTAACTTGGCTGAGCTTGAATGTGTATCACTGCAAAACAGAATCGATAGCAAGTATCTGCTAAACAGTACGATGCTTGACAAATTATTTCCTTTTATAATTGAAAATTACAGGGTTCTAGAAATTGAGGGTCATCGAATTTTTACTTATGAAAATAATTATTTCGATACCGAAGACCTTCTTTTTTACCATGAACATCATAATGGATATCTGAATCGTATTAAAGTCCGTAGTCGTAAATATCTTGAAACAGGCAGCTGTTTTTTCGAAATTAAAAAGAAGGAAAAAATAGACCGGACCAATAAAATCAGAGAAAAAACAAATGAGCTAATATCGGCGCCTAACCATGAAATGATACAGAAAATACTAGGTATGAGTCGCAAAGAGCTCAAAGGTATTCATAAGGTTTTGAGCAATCATTTCAACCGGATTACCTTTGTAAATAAAGCGGAAACCGAGCGTATGACACTCGATTTTAATATCAGTTTTGCTGATAATCAGCTCGAGAAAAGGCTCGATGACATATTTGTACTGGAAATTAAACAGTCTAAATGCAGCGGACATTCCTCTATCAATGAAATAATCAAAGAAAATAATATCCGAGAACAAGGATTCAGTAAATATATTTATGGAGTAATGTTGCTTAAAGATGCTGTTAAAAGAAACAACTTTCTACCACTGCTCAAAAAAATAAATTCTCTACATTAAATGAAACCAGAAGAATTAGTTAGCCCTTCCCTATTCAACCTAAGCGACTTTGCCATTCGATCCGGAATCGACCTTTTGGCAGTACTCATACTTGTAGGTTTTATTTACTACCCCAAATACAAAAACAAAGATTTTGTTTTTACTTTCAGTATTTTTAATGTCATTAATTTCATGATTTGCTATCTTTTGGGAACAGCAAAAATACAGATGGGTTTTGCCTTTGGTCTTTTTGCAATTTTCTCGATCATCAGGTATAGAACCATCATGATTTCGATCAAGGACATGGGCTATTTCTTTATCTGTGTTGCATTGGGCATGCTCAACTCATTGGCCGACAGCAGCGATGGTTACATTTTACTAATTGCATGTAATCTGGTGATTTTGGCTATTACCCTTGGTTTAGACCGTCTCAATTTCATCAATAATGAAAATTCAAAAGAGATAATTTTTGACAACGTAGGCCTTATCAGACCTTCTCAAAGAGAGGCACTAATAAAAGAATTGCGAGAACGTACAGAACTTAATATACACCGCGTTGATGTGGTCAAAATCAATTATCTGAAGGATACTTGCCTGCTTAAAGTGTACTATTATTCTAAAGAAAGCGAAAGCTATTTAGGCGATTCAGGTTCTGACGATTAATGTAATTAGTTCCTATCTTTCAGGAACTTTTGCAATAGCATCAGCATGTCGAGCTGTTGAATGAAATGCCCCTCCAAGGCTTCTATGTTTATATAAGGGATTTTCCTGTTGGCACAATAAACGGAGAGTGACCCATCATCATCGGGGTTTTTACTCTGTAAAATAGTATTGTATCCCATTTCTTTAAAATATACAAAATGCTCCGGGTCATTCACATAAAAAAAGTCATGAGGGCTTTTATTCCTGTTGTAATGAACCTTCTCGGCACTATCATGAAAGGCAGAATCCGGCAAGTATTTCTCGATAGAATACCCCTTTGAGTTATTATGTACCGCAACGATAATTTCTGCTCCGGACAGCAGACTGTCCACTATAAATTCTGAAAAAAGTTTTACTTGCTTTTTAGCTTCTACTGAATAGGTCCCATGCATTTGCAGGGTTTTGTAAATTCCAAGGTCGGTGTAAATTCTATTTGGGTCGAACAGAAATTGTTTTTTATCCATTGTAAAACCACCAACCCTACGGCTCCCTTTGTACTTTAATTCAACAAATTTACCATTAGCGCGGGTCAATAAACTATCTGTAGCAGCAACGGAGGTATTTTCGTTATCGTGCATGTTAAAATACAGCACTCCCGATTGGTCATTAGGATTTCTGATTAAGAAACGGATTTTTTCTCCTCCTAAGTAAAATATTTTTTCGATTATTGGCAGATTATAAACTGAACTATCTGCTATAACTCCTTTGGCTAATAAATTATTAGAAAGTACCATAACGGTGGCACTCAGCAGAATTGAAAAAATCAGTGTAAGAATAACATACTTAGGTTTCATCTAAAATCAGTTGATAGATTTAGCAGCAGTAAAAGAACAGCTTCGTAAAGGAGATAAATCTCAAAGCTCAATCCTAAAGTCTAAAATTCAAAAGCCCCAATATCCGGATTTCCGTCTCGAGCCTTCCCCATTATATCAAATAAGACGCCAATATTTATACCACGATTGACCAAAGGAGATATGATTGAATCGGGAGCGTAGGAATAGGTTTCAACATCCTCGAACATTGGATTCTGATTTCTGACGATGTTATTCAAACCTGTATTGAAGGTATCGAGCTTCATGAGGCAATTGTCAAAGCTGTAATTCCAGCTTGCTGTAGAATTGAAATATTTGGCGAATTCAACCTCTTCGTTCTTGCTGCCATGAATAACACAATTTTTAAAATTAGCATTAACATCAAACAGATTTACCCCGATTTCATTGCCCTGTTCATCGTACAGCACTTCAAAATCGCGCAGACTGAGTGAGGCTTCACTGTGCCCTACGAAAGGATTGGTTCCATAATTTACGATCGTACAATGCCTGAAATCATAAATTCCGCCACGGATGCTAATGAGTCCAAACTGATTTGAATTGGCCAGAATGCTGTTGATTGCCAAAATACTCCCCTGTCTCGAAAGAATCGAAGATCTGTCTGTGTTGAAAATTTTACTATTAATTAGCTCAAGTTTTGGCGAGGGGTGATTATTCGCCAAAGAATCAACTACGATTCCATCCACAGCATTGCGAATGATACAACCGTGAATCTGATTGTTGATACTATTTTTGCTCAGATAAATACCGCCATGCTGAAAAGGCAGTTCCTGATAATCGGCTTCGAGACGATGCGTTTTGAACTCAACAGGATTGTTCAGATCTCCACCAACATTTATTTTCAGGCTTGAATTTTCGCCAATGTACAAAAGGGCTCGGTCGCCCGGGCGAGTTGTAGGTCCGCCAAACATATAAATCTCTGTTCCGCCAGGAATTGTTAATACAGAATTGCTATCGAAAGCAATGTATCCAAAAAAGACATAGGGTGTATCGGGCGTCAGTGTGAGATTTACATTGGTAAATCGAGTAAGATAACCTCTTTGACCGATATAAATTGCATTCCAGCCATATGCTTCGAGCTGTACATACTGCAGGTCACCACCGGCATCAAAAATTACCGAATCGGTTCTGAGTGCATCTCCATTGTTTGGATCGACTCTTACATTGGCAAAAATATAAATGGAATCATTGGCAGGTATTTCCACATTGTCAAAATTTGTCCCTGCCAGGCCATCTACATTCAAACGAAAATCGGAGGAACTGCCCCCTCCTAATCTGATATTCTTGACCTGAATCGTTCTATTGTAGGGATTATACACCTTAAATTTTCGGGTTGCCGTACCCATATCTGTAAAAACAGTATCGAAGCGCAAGGTATCCGTCTCAAACTCAAGAGCCAGATCATTTCCGCTCATAAAACGTTCTTTTCGGCAAGCCGAAAACTGACAGATGAGGGCAAAAAGCACAAATATTGCGATGCTTCTAATTAAAATTTTATTGTGAAAAGGATTTAAAGACATATCTTTATCGTTTGGAAAAACAAAAATAAGAATAATTCATCAGCTGAGGGTTTTTTACATCAAAAACTAAACCCTGTAGTGAAAAACGTATAGTTGCTGCCTACAGTCAAATTTTAAAGTTAAAACCATTACAAAAAAAACAACTATGAAAATATTATTGTCTCTCAGTTTCTGTTTATATATTTTTTCCCAATTGAATGCGCAATGCGCTAATGCGCTCCCCGATGATATTTTCTCACAGTTGCATGCTGCAGTTGCCGGTCAACAAAACGACCGTGAGCAGACGGTAAAAGAAATCAGTTCTAGCAACTGCCTTTCTACCAATCAAATTGGCCTTTTTGCAGCTTTACTGAGCAATGATCAGGAAAAATATAATTATCTGACTTTTGCAAAACCGTACTGTGCTGATCCAAAAAATTATATCAATTTGGCGTCTAACATTAATGATGCAAGACTAAAAAACATGTTCCAAAACAGTCAATCGGAACAAAATATTCAAACTCAAAATCAACAAGTTTCAAATCCTTCTATAAAGACTGGAATTTCTGCACAGCAGGTTCAAATAAACCAGGCTACTCAAACACAAACTTTGCAATCGACTAATACAACAGCGACTATACCGGCTCAGCAAGTAGCAGCTCAACCTATTGTTCATAGCCCGATGCAAGGTTACAGTGGCAGAGTAGGCTGCGAAAATCTAAGTCCAGATGCAGCTTTTGGTGGTTTTGAACAAAGACTCGGAAAACTATCCTTCGAAAGCGACAAAATAATTTCCCTGAAGCAAGAATTGCCTTCTCTTTGTATCTCAACTGCTCAGCTGAGAAGGGCACTTAAAATGTTTGTGCACGAATCCAACAAATTGGAGGCTGCTAAAATAGCCCTTCCCTATGTTCACGATTTAGACAATTATCCAAATTTGAGTGAGGAATTTGGTTTCCAAAGCAGTCAGCAGGAATTACTTAAATATTTCAATAGCAATTCCGCGAAATCAACCCGAAAATCTGCTCTTAGCGAAAGCAGTAATTATCTGGGCACAAAGGGCTGTAATATGGCAATGTCATCGACTGAATTTTCAAATCTTATGAAGGCAGCAAAACTGGAGTCATTCGATAATAAAAGAACAGAAATAATCAGCAAAATAGTTGATAAAAACTGCCTTTCAGTCGATCAGACAGAAAAACTAGCGCAGCTTTACAGTTTCGATAACTACAAATTGGATTTCCTAAAATTTGCCTACAGCAAAACCTTCGATTTGGATAATTTCAGAAGGCTCGAATCACTTTTTAGCTTCGATAGCTATAAAAGAGATTTCAATAAAATTATGAACAACGGCAAATAAGCCAAAATCAATACTGCACCTTGGCCCCAAAGGCCAAATCTCCGGCATCGCCCAATCCAGGTACAATGTAAGATTTTGCGGTGAGCTCCTCATCAATTGCCCCCACCCATAATTGCACCTTTGGATGTACCCGCAAGAGATGATCAACACCGTCCTGTGCTGCAATAGCTACTACTACATGAATGTCAGAAGGTTCGCCATGTTTTAGCATTTCATTGATACAGACTTCCATCGATGCGCCTGTGGCGAGCATTGGGTCACATATTATCAATACCGCATCTTCAATTGTAGGACAAGAAATATAATCGAGACTAATTTCGAAACTACCATCTTTGTGATGTCTGCGATAAGCCGATAAAAAGGCATTTCCGGCTCTGTCGAAAATATTGAGCATGCCCTGATGCATAGGTAAGCCGGCTCTAAGTATGGTAGCAAGTACGGGCTGTTGAACAGGCAGCATAATTTCTGCATCCCCCAATGGGGTCTCAACAGTTTTCTGCTCATACTTCAGGGTTTTGCTTATCTCATAAGCCAAAATCTCACCAAGGCGCTCCATATTTTTACGAAATCGTAATGGATCGGTTTGAATTTCAGCATCCCTCAATTCAGCAAGAAATTGATTAGCAACAGTCTGTTGTTTCGATAAATTAAAAATACGTTGGGGCATAAACTCTTCTTTTTTAAATATTTCATCAAAATTAATAAATCATAAACTTATAAGGCTGTTAATTGAAAAGTTTTTTTGAACTTTGATGTATAATTCAAAACGGGTCCTATGAAAATTTGTTATTTCTTAATTTTATCACTGCTTTT
>JBILRK010000281.1:0-4225 GCA_044372705.1 Saprospira sp.
GCAGTGCGAAAAATATATCCGTGAAAATGGCCTGGAACATTTGGTGGAAGCCAAACTAAAGGAAAAATATGATTCAAAAGGTCAGCCGCGTCCAAAATACTTGGGTGAACTGCCTGAAGGCAACGATGGCTTGGGTCTAATGCTCCTTGGTTTGACCGGCGATGAAGTCTTGCCTGCTGATGTTTATGCTCAATTGAAAGCTAAGGCTTTGGCCTCTGTCCGCGGAACTGTTCAGGCCGATATTCTCAAAGAAGATCAGGCGCAGAACACCTGTATTTTCTCCACCGAATTTTCATTGCGTGTGATGGGCGACGTGCAACAGTATTTTATCGATCAAAAGGTACGCAATTTCTATTCTGTTTCCATTTCGGGATACCATATTGCTGAAGCCGGCGCTAATCCGATTTCACAATTGGCTTTTACACTCGCCAATGGTTTCACCTTTGTGGAATATTATCTGTCGAGAGGCATGGATATCAATGATTTTGCGCCAAATTTATCCTTCTTTTTCTCTAATGGGGTTGACCCCGAATATGCGGTCATCGGTCGTGTTGCGCGCCGTATTTGGGCCAAGGCCATGCGCGAAAAGTATAATGCTAATGAGCGTTCTCAGATGTTGAAATACCATATTCAGACCTCGGGCCGTTCGCTGCATGCACAGGAAATTGCTTTCAATGACATTCGCACCACATTGCAGGCGCTTTATGCCATTTATGATAATTGTAATTCATTGCATACCAATGCATATGATGAGGCGATCACTACACCGACCGAAGAATCGGTACGCCGCGCCATGGCGATACAATTAATTATCAATCATGAGTTGGGATTGTCTAAAAATGAAAATCCCCTGCAGGGCGCTTTCATCATTGAAGAACTGACCGACCTGGTTGAAGAAGCTGTTATGTTGGAATTCGACCGCATTACAGAACGCGGCGGTGTTTTAGGCGCCATGGAAACCATGTATCAGCGCGGGAAAATTCAGGAGGAAAGTTTATACTACGAAATGCAGAAACATACAGGCGAGTTTCCGATTGTAGGTGTTAATATGTTCCTCTCCAAAGATGGTTCGCCTACCATAATCCCGGCAGAGGTTATTCGTGCAACTACCGAGGAAAAAGAAGCTCAGATTGGCACTTTGCAAAATCTGCACAAAACTGATGTTGAGAAATCGGCTCAGGCATTGCGTCAATTACAAATAACAGCTATCCGCAACGGCAATCTTTTCGAAAGTTTGGTAGAGGCGGTGAAAAGCTGTTCTTTAGGACAGATTACCAATGCGCTTTATGAAGTAGGGGGACAATACAGACGCAATATGTAATCAACGATTTGAAGATTTTAAAATAATGAAGGGCAGCTAAGGCTGCCTTTTTTATAGTCTAAATTTGGCTAAAAGCATTTAACTACTTCAAAATTTAATTGTTAATTAAGCTAATCAAAAAAAGATTGATCTCGGGCTATGCAAGATATTTTTAAAAACAGAAAACTGATTATTGCAACAAAACACCAAAAAGAAAGGGTTATAGCGCCCATTTTAACTGAAGCATTAGGCGTGGAATGTTTTGTACCGGATAATTTTGATACAGATCTGCTTGGTACTTTCAGTGGTGAAATTGAAAGAAAATCGGATCCCATCAGCACCGTTCGTCAAAAATGTCTCATGGCGATGGAAATGTATAACTGTGATTTGGGACTTGCAAGCGAAGGCTCATTTGGTGCGCATCCAACAGTCTATTTTGCCGCAGCCGATGATGAACTGTTAATCTTTATTGATAAAAAGAATAACCTTGAAATTATTGTCAGAGAAATCAGTACAGTTACAAATTTCAATGCGAGGGAAATCGAAAATACCAGACAACTGATCGACTTTGCAGATAAAGTTCATTTTCCGTCACATAGCCTTATCCTCAGAAAGTCTAAAGATGAAAATTTGGATATTGTTAAAGGAATTTCTGATAATGTATCGCTTTTGAATGCATACCGCATACTTTTCGAAAAGCACGGCAGCGTCTATGTCGAGACCGATATGAGGGCTATGTACAACCCAATGCGTATGGCTATTATTGAGACCACTGCTAAAAAACTTGTTGAAAAAATTAATTCACTTTGTCCGTCCTGTCAAACACCTGGTTTTGACATAACAGATTTTAAAGAAGGCCTTGAATGTTCACTATGTTATATGCCGACCCGCTCCATAAAAAGTGTAATTTACAGCTGTCAGCATTGCAGTTTCAGCAAAGAAGAATTGCATCCGAAAAATAAAACCTCCGAAGATCCCATGTATTGTGATTTTTGTAATCCCTGAATAGTAGTAGCTGCTTTTACGGGTCTGGCTTATAACACAATGGTTCCTGTTACATTATTTCAAGTATAAGAAAAGTGGTATTTTTCTTCCTTTGCTCCTTGAATTGAATAATTCAAATATAAATAAAACGAACTTATAGCAATAGTAATAAATTCCCATCTTACTCCAAATCTTAAAAAAATAACTTAAATTTGGAATGATTTTAGACTGCTTTATGTTTTCTTCGTATCTAAAACACTAACTACACTTTTCAAAAAATGACTTAGCTCATCTTAATTTAAAACAAAGGTCAGCTACTGTAGTGACGGGCATCATTAAGCTCAAAGCCCAAGTACCCTAACTTTGTTTCCAGATATAAACAAAAGAAAGTAAAATCACAAAATACAAATGCAAATGAAAATAGCACTTTTCCTACTTACGATGATGTTCAGCTGCGCAATATTCGCTCAGATGAATGACGGGAAATTCGGTAATGAATGGATCGATTACAGTAAGACATACTATAAGTTTAAAGTATCAGAAGACGGTATTTATCGTATTCCTGCTACCTACCTACAAATGTCGGGTGTTGACATGAGCCGTTTGAACGAAAGCTCAGTACAGATTTTTCACAAAGGAGCGGAAATTCCTGTTCATGTTCAAATGAATGGTTCGGCAGTCGATTACTTAGAATTCTACGCATCTAAAAACCGTGGTATCATGGATGCTGAACTTTACAGCAATGGCCAGTTCAATACCGAATACAGTCTTATCTCTGACTCCGCTGCTTATTTTCTCAGCCTTGGCAGCAATGGTAAAAGGTACCAGAATCTGAATGCCAATCTAAACAACCTGCCACAGAAAGAAGCCTTTTTTATGTCGAAGGTAGTTGCTTTGCCAACCTTGGCCTGGAACGCAGGTAAAGTTTATAACATTGCCGGTGCCCAATTCTCAAGAAGTACTTTTGAATATGGAGAAGGTTACGGAGGCAGTCTTTCAACTTCACAGAATATTAGTGTCAATACTCCCAACAGCTACAATGGAACAGCAGTTGCCGAAATAAGAATGTACTCGGAAGGCGCTTCGCATAACCTGCTCATCCGCGCCAATGGACAAAATGCCTACAATAATGTGTTTTATGCTGACAGTATCATGAACCACCGCTTCGCATTTTCTGGCATACAGCCCACAACGACACTCACCGTAATTGGTGCTGCCGGTGCTGCCGACAAACACTCAATTGCTTATGCCGCCATTGAATATGCCCGTAGCTTCAACTTCGGAAACAGCACTTATTTTAAATTTAATGTTAGCGCAGGAGCTAGAAAATTTTTGGAAATCAGCAATTTCGCAGTGTCCTCTCAGGTTTACCTTTTCGACCTGACAAACGGCATTAGAATCAACTGCTTTTACGATGCCAGTAGCGGAAAAGTATTGACCGATCTTCCTGCTTCTACTGTTAACAGAGAATTGGTACTCATCAGCGAAGGCTATAAAACAGTTGCGCAGCTCAAAACAGTGAACTTTACCAACTATAGCAATTACAATGCTGACTTTGCCATCATTGCAAGTGACAGAGTAATGAGCCATAACGGTAACAATCCAGTACTTGAATACGCTGCTTACCGTGCATCGACAGGTTTCAGCCCTGCAGTGGTAAACGTACAGGAAATTTTTGATCAGTTCGGCTATGGTACCGATCTTCATCCACAGGCTCTGAGAAACTTCTCTGACTACATCCAGCAAAACTGGGACAACGCTAAATATGTGTTCCTAATCGGCAAGGGTAAAGAATACAACGAAATCAGAAATTTCAACACTTACGATATTCAAATCCCTTCCTTTGGTTACCCGGCATCCGATAATCTGCTCTTTACCAAAAAAGGTGAAACTGTACCTGCACTTTCTGTTGGTCGACTTTCAGTGCTTAACGGTGCTGAA
>JBILRK010000283.1:0-4202 GCA_044372705.1 Saprospira sp.
TTTTTGGATGTGCCGCAAGGGAGATACAGTGAATGGCAGAAACCTTACCATGCATGCCATGTTCAATGGTTTTGCGAGCCAGCTGTTCTGTTTCGCGTTCATCATCGGTATTAAACTGGTCAACATGTACATGTACCAATTTGCCGAATTTTTTGGCAGTTGAAAGCAGAATGTCGAGGTGTTCATCTTCGCGACCAAAATCTTTGGCAGGCAAACCACCTATGATGTCAACAAATTCAACCGACATGTCGAACCAATAACGGGCCTTAGGGTCGATAACACCTTTTAATACCTGATTGGCAAAACGGATTTCGATGTCTTTGCCATAATTTTCACGCAATTTTATAGCTGCTTTCAAGGCTTTGTCTTCAATTTTCTCATCAACATCAATAAAGGTACCCATAGCCTGCGCACCTTGAGAAATCAAAAGTTCGGTAGCTTTTACCATACGGGCATAAATCTGATCAACTGTAGATGCTTTCTTGATTTCATCAACCAAATGCCATTTTTCTTTCAGATAAGAATAAGTGTACTGAAAATTTTCAGGCGTAAGGGTGTAGGCACGGTCGAGGTGGGCATGTGTATTTACCCAGCCACCATAAGATTTGATTTTGTCGATTACAAGCTGTTTCGGATCCATAATTTTTTTTATTGATATGATGAAAAGAAGAATTGTTTTAGCATCTGATGTTTAAAAAAAAGCCCGTTGAAAAAATACAACGGGCAAAAATATTATTTATCAAGTAATTTGTTCAATGCGGAATCAATTGAACCGAATGGAAATTGTTTCAATATTTCATCGGCCATCCCCTGAATTTTATCATTACAAAGATTTCCAATAGAGCCCTCGTGTGTATGATTCACATCGTAGTTTGGTTCAAAAATTCCTTTTTCAATGTTTTCGCCAACGATTCTGTACGCATCGCGGAAAGAAGTACCTTTTAGCACTAGATCGTTAACCACCTCTACACTGAACAGATAATCGTAAATTTTCGATTTGATGGAATCTTTATTGATGACAATATGCTGAAGGCTGTAATTTGTAATAGCCAAGCAATCTTTGATTTCTGCAAAAACGGGTAAGAAACTTTCTTTGATGACTTGAAGGTCGCGGTGATAACCCGATGCAAGATTGCCTGTGATGAGCATAATCTCATTTGGCAGGGCCATGATTTTATTACACTTGGCACGGATCAATTCAAAAACATCCGGATTTTTCTTGTGCGGCATTATGCTTGAACCCGTGGTCAAATGTGCAGGAAAGCTTACGAAGCTGAAATTCTGATTGATATAAAGGCAAACATCCTGAGAAAGCTTAGCCAGCGTTGCAGCTACAGATGCCAATGATTCGGCAACGATTCTTTCGGTTTTGCCACGGCCCATCTGTGCATAGACCACATTATAATTGAGATTGTCAAATCCAAGTAGATTGGTAGTCATTGATCGGTTCAAAGGAAAAGAAGAACCATAACCTGCGGCCGAGCCCAAAGGATTTTTGTTGGAGATTTTAAATGCTGCCAATAAAACCTGCAGGTCATCTACCAGACTTTCGGCATAGGCACCGAACCAAAGACCGAAGGAGGAAGGCATAGCCACCTGATAATGCGTATAACCTGGCAGAAGGACATCCTTATATTGCTCGCTTAAAGAAATCAAGGTTTTGATAAGCGGTTCAATCAATTCAACCACCTCTCTCAATTCTGAACGGATAAAGAGTTTCATATCGAGCAGAACCTGATCGTTTCTGGAACGGCCGCTATGAATTTTTTTACCCATTTCGCCCAGGCGGCGTGTAAGCAGTAATTCTACTTGTGAATGTACATCTTCGATGCCATCTTCAATTACAAAATTACCCTCGATGATTTCCTGGTAAATATTTCTTAGCTCCTTTATCAGAACTGGAAGTTCTGCTTTTTCGAGCAAGCCAATGCTTTCGAGCATCGCGATATGGGCCAGTGTTCCCGTTACATCATGTTTTGCTAAAAGAACATCCAATTCGCGGTCGCGGCCAACGGTAAAACGTTCAATTTCTTTATTTACTTCTGTACCTTCTTTTTGCCAGAGTTTCATTTGAAGAATGTTTTCTGTTAAAAAATTTCAGCAGCAGCAGTTGTAGGTTCTGATGAGCTCCGCAAATTTAGCATATAGAAATTTAATAGCCAAAGAAAGTATGGATTTTTAGAAAAATAACTTTTCATCAATTTGATTTTATAAGTCATTTCTCAGGATCTTCTCCATTTTTCGACCTTTTGCAAGTTCATCAACCAATTTGTCGAGATAGCGCACTTTTTGTGTCAGGGGATTTTCTATCGCTTCTACGCTTATGCCGCATATTTTACCGCTGATAAGCCTTGCTTTTGGATTTAAGTTTGCCTCAGCGAAAAATACTTCGAAATTTACCTTCGATTCAATGAGTTCAAGGAGTTTTTCTTCATTAAAAGCACAAAGCCATTTAATAACTTCATGAAGTTCTGCTTTAGAGCGGCCTTTTTTTTCTACCTTATTAATATAATGAGGATAAACGGATGCAAAAGTCATATTTGCAATTTTTTCATCTTGTTTATAATTGTTCATGGTTTAATGTATAATCTATCTTGAAAAATATTGTAGGGACTAGATCAATCAATAATATTTAAAAAAAAAATAATTTAGTTTTAAATATTTTTTTTGCATGTTATTTTTTTTAATATGTTGTTTTTTAAATATTTAGATGCTGTTATGAAATGAAATTGATAGTCAATGACCTTTTTTGTTTAATATTTTTAAAAAATTTATTAAAATTGTTAAACAAAACAATCTTATTCATGTTTAGTAGCTATTAAGTTAACAATTAAACAAAATTTAATTCATTATGAAAACGAAAATTTCAATCCTAGCATCAGTAATTTTGATGTCATCAGCAGTTTTATTTACTTCATGCGAAAAAGATGAAGATGTACATGAGCATGCAAATGTAATGGTTGTACACGCTTCTCCAGATGCACCTGGTGTAGACTTACTTGTAGATGGTACAAAGAAAAATTCTGCAGCTTTGAACTTTCCTAATAACACTGGTTACCTCGAGCTTGAAGCAGGTACTCGTAACCTTAAAGTAAATGTTGCTGGTACATCTACTACTGTTATCAATGCTGATGTACCTTTTACAAAAGACATGAGCTACTCTGTATTTGCAGTAGATTCAGTTTCTGTAATTTCAGCTATTGTACTTACAGATGATTTGACAGCTCCTGCAGCTGGTAATGCTCACGTTCGTTTTATCCACCTTTCACCAGATGCACCTGCAGTTGATGTAGCTGTAGCAAGTTCTGGTACTGTAGTATTTGGAAACAAAGCATTCAAAGAATATACTGCTTTCACTCCACTTGCTGCTGGAGCTTACAATCTAGATGTTCGCGTAGCTGGAACTAGTACTGTTGCTTTGGTATTACCAACTATCAATCTCGAAGCTGGTAAAATTTACACAGTGTATGCAAAAGGTTTCCTAGGTGGAACAGGTGCACAAGCTTTAGGTGCTGAGATTATTGTAAATAAATAATAATCAACTTATAATTGCCAAGGGTTGCTCATTCAATTGAGCAACCCTTTTTTTTGTGTAACATATAAAGTGTTTCTTATCGTAATTGAGAAGGCAGAAGGCAGAAGGCAGATTGTCAGTTGTCAGATTTTCAGATTGTCAGAATTCAGAAGGCAGATGTCAGATTATCAGAAGGCAGATTGTTAAAAGGTAGAAATTAGAATCTTTCACCCTTTCTTCTTTTCTCTATCATCTATCATCTATCATCTATCCTCTAATTCCAATTAACTAAATCCTATTTCCTAAAAACTAGCTACCTGTCCATCTGAACTCGTACCTGTCTACTCTTTCCTCTTTACTCTACTCTAGCACCTCGTCCCTAAAGAACAGGATACTGGCTACTAAATAACTAGTCCCTAGTACCTGGCTAATCTTTTATCTTAAAAGAGTAATATCCCCTCTAATAATCTCCTTAAATCCATCGATATACTCCACTTCCGCAAACCAGGCATACACACCGGAGTTCATCTTCTCACCTTTGAAAGTACCATCCCAACCTAAATTCGGATCATTCGGCGCAATGTTCTCGGCAAAGAATACGCACTCGCCCCAGCGGTCATAGACACGGAAGACTTTTACTTTTTCCAATTTTTCGTCACCTTGTATGAAGAAGTTGTCATTGGTGCCA
>JBILRK010000284.1:0-4185 GCA_044372705.1 Saprospira sp.
TCGATCTCTGCCAGGAGTTCGCTGCATAAGAAGCTATCGCCGACATTTTTGTGCCATTTGATGAGCTTCGCCTCTTTAATTGAGCTGCTCAAGGCGGGCATTTTCAGTTGTTCTGCCATGCAGTAGGGTAAAGACGTTTGGTTTTAATTCAAGGTCATAAGCAGCATAAATAAAAAAACACTGCCTTTGAACTTTTACGCATCAAATATATGAAGAATTATTGAATATGCTTAAACTGGAAGTACTTGTTTAAGCCGCAGATTTATTCTCCTAAAAGTTCCTTTGCGCTTGATAGTGCTATTCTTTTGCCTCCATTAAATGCAATTATATTTGCATCGGGAAAACCATTTTTTCGATAAAAAGATTGCCTTTGCAATGCTGAATTGTAGCTTTTACAGCGCTCGCTCAGGTATTGATAGCCATTTTTAACAGGTACAAGTTCCAGTTCTTTGACTACCTTCCAGGCACTGCTGTTTGTATTAATTTTTTGCGTTGAAGAGCTTAATAAAATTTTATAATAAACATCTTGGGTATTTTTTACTGAGGGTAAGGTTTTGATTTCTTTTGACCTAGCGCCTTGTTCAATGGCGTCTCTATATTCGCGAAAAGCCCTGTAAATAGAAGAAGCCATGTAGGATTGTCCTTTTTCGGAATTGAGGTAGGCTTCCTCTTCCTTATTACTTAAAAAACCCGTTTCTACAAGAACGGCAGGCATAGCAGTTGCTTTCAAAACAACAAATCCGGCTTGTTTTACACCCCTGCTGCTTCTTTTTGCCTTATTTTTAAATTGATGTTCCATTTTTTCAGCCAGTAAAATGCTTTGATCGAGATAAGCATTCCGATACATTGACAACATGATATGTGCTTCGGGCGAATTTGGATTGTAACCCTGATAGTGCTTGCTGTAATTATCTTCGAGCAATATCACCTCGTTCTCTCTTTTAGCAACAGATAGATTTTCTTCGGTACTGTGCAGGCCCATAACATAGGTTTCTGTACCCTTTATATTGCTTTTTTTAGGGGGGAGAGCATTGCAGTGAATTGAAATAAAAACATCGGCCTGACTGCGGTTTGCAATTTCAGCACGTTCATAAAGTGGAATGAATTTATCTCCCGAGCGAGTGTAAATGACCTTCACATCAGGCATGTTTTCCTGAATATATTTTCCAACCTGCAGGGCAATCTTCAAGGCAATTGTTTTCTCTTTGGAAACAGTCCCCTGAGAACCGCTATCTTTACCCCCATGCCCGGCATCGATTACGACAGTTTTGATTTTTGCTGAACTGTAAATAGGCCTTGCAGTCTCCATTTGAGCATCAAAAGGTAACAAAAAGAGTACAAAGCCTGCTAATAGTCTAAAAAAATTCATTTTTTAAATAAAATTATCGCCTATGCTACAAAAGAGAACGTTTACAAAAGGATTTAATCTCGATTTTTATAGCTTTTAGTACACAAACTAAATGAAATAAAGTGAATTACAAGCATAAGAAAAAGCTAAAATCTAAAAAGCTTTATTCATCTTCGCAAAAATAGCCTATTTTCGCAGAAATTTGGACTTTTCTCGAAAAGTGCAGGCAGAAACTCTATGGACGCTAAAACAAGTGCTAAACTATTATTTTTTATTTTTTCAGTATGTTTTCTCATGCTGAACGCTTGCCGTTATCCGTACAATACATCTCAGGCCAGAATGGAGCGCCGCATTAAAAAAGATCGACAGCAACAGGCCTTGGTAGCAGCAGCTATCGAAAAAGACAGAGCAGCACTTCAAACGGAAACAACTACTAAGCTCAGTAATGATTCGCTGCAAGCTAACAAATTGTCAAAAGGCATGGTGCTGTCTGCCGATTCATTACTTGTAAAAACCGATAGTTTAGAGGAAGATTCGCTGATTGTGAAATCAGATAGTATTATTCCCGAAGACAGCGTTTTAGTTGTCAAAACAGAAAAAATAATTAAACTTTCGCCCGATTCACTCAAAGGTCCTTTGCAATACAATGCCAAGGATTCAATGATTTATGATTTTATCCTGAAAAAAATATTTCTCTATGGCAGCGCAGAGGTTGTCTATGAGAATTATGAAATAAAAGCTGGCTTTATCGAGTTGGATTTTAATACATACATTGCCAGAGCCGAAGGAATTATCGACAGTTTAGGGCGTAGGAGAGAGGATCCTTTCTTTAGCGACGGCAATCAAAAATTCGATGCCCGAAAAATCGAATATAATTTTCGAAGCAAAAAAGGAAAGGTTTACGATGCCAGCACCGAGCAGGGCGATGGTTATTTTCTCTCCAAAGAAACTAAATTTATAAGTAAAGGTGCCGATACGCTGCTCAAAGATGACATCATCTACTCTGGAGGCTGTACCTATACCACCTGTAATCACAGGCAACCGCACTTCGGAATCAGAACATCAAAAGCAAAAGTAATTCCAAACAAATTGATTATTGTTGGACCTTCCTATCTCGAAATCATGGGAACGCCCACCCCATTGGTATTGCCTTTTGGGTTTTTCCCAATTACGAAGACAAGAAAATCGGGGCTTATTATGAGTACCAATTTCGATTTTTCGCCAGTATGGGGCCCTGGTATCAGAGGAATAGGATATTATTTTGGCATAAATGACCATGTAGATTTGGCCATTACCGGAGATTTTTACACTAGAGGAACTTTTAGAGTAAATGCCACCTCAAATTACAATAGGCAGTACAAGTCGAACGGTTCATTCTCCGTAGGCTATGCCATTACAAAAAATGATGAGCGGGGAACGCCTGATTACAGTCGCTCGCAGGATTTTAATTTGCGCTGGATCCATGCTCAATCGCCCAAAGCGCACCCAAGTCAGACCTTTTCTGCCTCAGTCAATTTTGGTACATCAAATTTTTATCGTAATACAACTACTACGGCAAACACGGCGCTTCAATCAACGTTGCAATCCAACATTTCCTGGTCTAAACGTTTTGTTGGAACTCCCTTTTCACTTGCTTTGGGTGCTTCGCATTCGCAAAATACCTCAAACAGGATTATGACAATCACCTTGCCCAAAACTACACTTACAATGAATCAGATTTTTCCTTTCAAAAGGAAGAATCCAGTAGGGCAGGACCGTTGGTATGAAAAAATTGGACTTAGTTATAATGTAACGGCAAATAATCAGTTTCAGATTGTCGACTCGCTGCTGTTTCAACCCGATGGCCTTACAAATGCGATGAAAGAAGCTAAATACAGCGTGGCGCATTCACCAAATCTGAATATGTCTTTCAAAGTACTGAAACATATCAATATTCAGCCCAATATCAGCTATCGGGAGTATTGGTATTTTTATGCAAATGAACAGAATTTTGACCCGTCGGTACTAGTTATCGCAGACACAAGTTTCGATTCCGAAACAGGTCAGATACAGTCAATCAGTTTTGATACGACTTACGGTAAAGTTGAAAATGTCAGAGATTATGGTTTCAGTGCTGTGCGCGATTTTAGCGTAGGGCTAAGCATGAATACACAGATTTTTGCAACAGGTACCTTCAATATTGGCCGCCTACAGAAAGTAAGAGCTTTGTTGCGTCCCAATGTGGGAATGTCATGGAGACCAGATTTTAGCAAAGATTTTTGGGGTTACTACGGTCAGGTACAGACCGACACCCGCTATCCAGATGTGTTTAATCGTTACTCTCGCTTCGACGCAGTCCCTGCGGCAGGACAGCAGGCTCAGCTCAATTATAGCTTAAATATGAGGGTTGAAGGGAAAATGAAAAAATCGAAAAGAGACAGCATTGGGACAGATAAATCGAAGAATTTTGTAATAATTAACAATGCCAACATTAGCAGTAGTTATAATCTAGCAGCCGATTCCTTAAAAATGGCTCCGGTGAGTATGAATGCAAATACCACCCTTTTCAAAGTGGTGAATGCTACACTGAATATGACCTACGACCCACTTGCTGCCGATAAAAACACTAACCGAAGAATTGATAGCTATGAATGGACTCTAAATAGAAGATTGATGCGTATGACGCAAGCCTCTCTTAATTTATCAACTGGATTAAACTCACAGAGCTTGAAATCGCTTTTCAAGCCTCAGGGGGCGAAACCCGATCCCAAACAGGCAAAGCAAAATGCAGAATTTAAGCTTTTACAGAATTTGAATATTAATTATAATCTGCGGGTCGCCAGGCAATACGTGGAAGG
>JBILRK010000285.1:0-4181 GCA_044372705.1 Saprospira sp.
AATGATACACTGCTCGAATTTGAAGGAGGAAAAGGACTGGCCTTCCGCTTGGATGCTTCGGGAGAAATGCCCGATTTTGATTTCATTGATAATGTTGCCAAAAATAAAGGGCTTTTCCGTTTGGGTATCAAACCTCGTTTTCAAATTGGTTTTAATGCCAAAAATCCGGAATATCCTTTCATCAACGTCCTGCCTGCACTTGGTTTTAATACACACGACGGTTTTATGCTGGGCATGGCATTTTTCAGTTCTCCTATTCCTACAAGAAAATGGGAATATGGGCTGGTGCCGCTTTATGGCTTTGGGTCCAAAACGGCAATTGGCATGGGAGAAATACGTCGTAATTTCCTGCCCGCTTCTGGTAAGGTTCAGCAATGGACACTGGGGCTCAACCTTAAAAGCTTTAATGGGTTCGACAACAGCAGCTATGATTATAATCTTAGGTATACCCGATTGAATCCGCATGCCGAATTTCATTTCCGTAAAAAAGAAGCAAGGGCCTACGGGCAACACAGTTTGCAAATTGATAACCTCATCCTGCTCACAGAAAAAGAAATTTTCGAAAGGCCTGATACTGTAGTAATTTTCAGCGGCAAAAAAAATCTTTGGCGCTCCACACACAGAGTTACACATACTTATAGCAACAGACATCCGCTAACTCCATACAGCATTCGCAGTACGGCCGAATATGCCAATTATCTCGATACAGGACGTGATTCTACCAGGCATTTCCTGAAACTGAGCGTGGAAGGCAATTTTAAATTTTATTTTGCCAATAGAAAATCGGTGAATCTCAGGATTTTTGCTGCAGGTTTTCCTTGGCATACGCAGCGAAGTTTTGCGCAGTTCCCACTGCATCTGGCTTCGCGTAATAACAATGATTATCAGTACGATGAGCATATTTTTGGACGTAGGGAAACCGAAGGTTTCTGGTCGCAGCAGGTGAATATGCGCGAGGGTGGTTTCAAAACTCCAATTGATATCAGTCAGTCAATAGCCGATGGGCGCAGCAACAGTTTCATTTTTGCTATTAATTTACAGTCAGATATTCCGATTAAGCTTCCATTCAGCATTCCATTAGTAAAAGTGAAGCCCTATGCCGATTTGGGTTACTATCAAAATACTGCACCATCGGTTACGGTGAACAGTATTTCGGAACAGATTTTTGCTAATGCCGGTTTGATGATTGATATTTGGGATGGCGCAGCAGGAATTTATTTTCCGTTTGTGAGCAGCAATAATCTGGATTTGTTATTAAAACAGCGTGGAAATTTTTGGAACAGAATTGGTTTCAGTATCAACCTGAATCGTCTGCACCCAAGAGAGCTTACAAAATCTGTACTCAACAGCATCTATTAGATTAGCATGAGCGATGCCCTGAATTTTTTGTCAAAGATGACCTTTCGAAGACTTTGGAATGCCAGCAAGGTCTATAGCTCATTTATGCTCACAAAGTGGCTGAAAAGACCTATTCAGTGGGGGCTTCCTTTTTCAGTGGCAATTGAACCAACGACGGCCTGCAATCTTCGCTGTCCGGAATGTCCTAGCGGTTTGCGTAGTTTTAGTCGCCCTACAGGCAATCTCAAAGAGGATTTTTTCCGCAAGACGATTGATGAATTACACAAAGAGGTATTTTATCTCACTTTTTACTTTCAAGGCGAGCCTTATATAAATCCCGATTTTTTGGAAATGGTAAACTATGCCAATTCCAAAGGTATTTATACCTCCACCTCGACCAATGCGCATTTTTTGAATGAGGAAAATGCCAAAAAAACGGTTGAATCCGGTCTCGACCGTCTGATTATTTCTATAGATGGCACTACGCAAGAAACCTACGAGGCTTATCGTAAAGCCGGAAAATTGTCCAATGTTATTCAGGGAACAAAAAATATCCTGAAATGGAAAAAAGAACTGAAATCGAAAAAGCCTGAGGTCATTTTTCAGTTTCTGGTGGTCAAACCCAATGAGCATCAAATTCCCGAACTTTATAAGTTGGCTAAGGAATTGGGCGTTGACAAGGTAAAACTAAAAACTGCTCAGATGTATGATTTTGAAAATGGCAACCCGCTCATTCCTTCAATAGGGCGCTACTCGCGCTATGCCCAACAGCCCGACGGAACCTATAAAATAAAGAACCTACTCAAAAACGAATGCTGGAAACTTTGGCATAGCTGTGTAATCACCTGGGACGGAGTTGTTGTACCCTGTTGTTTCGACAAAGATGCCGAACATAAAATGGGCGACCTGAAAGAGGGCAGTTTCAAAGAAATTTGGTCTGGCAGCGCTTATCGTGCATTTCGAAAACAACTGCTCAAAGGCCGAGATCAGATTGATATTTGCACCAATTGCACCGAGGGTTGTAAGGTGTGGGCAGAGGAGTAACATATTTTATTTGCTGTTTTTACTGACTGCCTGGTCTAAAAAACCTACTGTTTTACTGAATGTTGATACAAAGTGCTTTCATGCAATCTTTGTACAGCTATGTATTTGCTCTTGACAAGGCAGAAAAATTATCTTATATTTGGAAAATGGATAGTTTGATATGGAATGCGTGGCGAGGGGACAAGCCCGCCTCGCCATCGACTATCGCCCTTTCAGGGCTGTTTGCAAAGTCCTGTAAGGGCGATAGTTATCTCCAATGGGGCTAGTCCCATTGAAAAAATATGCAATTAGAAAAATCTTCAAAAAAATAAACCATTATGGGACAGTCACTTGTAAAAAATTATGTACATATTGTTTTTAGTACGAAATACCGGCAGCCATTTATTCATGAAAAGATAGAGGAAGACCTATTTGCTTATATGGGCGGAATTTGTAATAATTTAGAATGCCATGTCATCAAAATTGGAGGATATCGAGATCATGTGCACATATTGTGCATGCTATCCAAAAAAATTGCTCTGATGAAACTATTGGAAGAGGTAAAATCCCATTCAAGTAAATGGGTAAAAAGCAAAGATAAAAATCTTACAAACTTTTACTGGCAAGATGGCTACGCGGCTTTTTCTGTTAATCCTCGAGGTGTGGAAAGAGTTACTTCTTACATTGCCGGGCAAGCTAAACATCATGGCAAACATGATTTTCAAGATGAGCTTCGCGGTCTTTTTAAAAAAAATAAAATGGAATTTGATGAACGTTATGTGTGGGATTAAGATAGGGAAAAAATCATATTGGCGAGTGGACAATCCCGCCTCGCCTTCGACTATCGCCCTTACAGAGCTGGCTTCAAAGCTCTGTAAGAGCGATAGTTATCTCCAATGGGGCTTGTCCCATTGAATAAATATGCATCAAAAACTGGAAAGGGAGAAAGGAATTAGAAATTGATCAGACACTGTCTGATTAATTTGGCGAACAGCGTTCGCCAAAATACATTGGCCTCACTTTCAACGACTTTTGCGTGTGTCAGATGTAAATGCCAGAAACTCTTATTTACAGGAAGAAGCCGAACATAAAATGGGCGACCTGAAAGAGGGCAGTTTCAAAGAAATTTGGTCTGGCAGCGCTTATCGTGCATTTCGAAAACAACTGCTCAAAGGCAGAGATCAGATTGATATTTGCACCAATTGCACCGAGGGTTGTAAGGTGTGGGCAGAGGAGTAACATAGAGACAGATTAAAACAAATTTTTTAAGCTTTTCTACGATTTCTCAACCCTTTATTTACTTTGATACGGCATATTTTACAAAAGCTCCCTGTTTCGTATTCATCATTATTTATAGCCATGATACAGGAGCGTTTATCGCAATGATCTAGTCCCAAAGTATGGCCAATTTCATGAAGCAGGGTTTCTTTCATGATACTTTTATCCCCTTTCACGATGATGGAAGTTCCATTAGTAAATCCCTTGCACTCGCTTAAATGCCAAAGTCTCTTATCGGCTATGAAAATGGTATTACCATATTGGCTTAGTTCATTCAAGGTTTCTTTGGCGCTTAGAATATCATCTGTACCTTGAATTTTCATATTCTCGCTAATGTCAACTCTTGGCTTGATTATGCAATTGTACTGATAGAAATCTCTAAGGATTTTTACAGCATCGCTTAGGTCAGTTTCATCCACCTCACCCAAAGGCCTGATATAAAAATCAACTAGCTTTTTGTTGTCCTTTTTTGTTGATGTCGAATTCTTAGTATACGATTGATTGGTATCGGTTTTTACATCAGTGTTATTCTTTTCATAGAT
>JBILRK010000550.1:0-15464 GCA_044372705.1 Saprospira sp.
AGTTCAAAATGGAACCTGTGCTTCAACTTACTCCACAGTATTTAGTAAAACCTTCAACTCCTCCGTTGCAGGTACACTAAGTGGAACGGCTGGAGCTGTTTGTTTAGGAACAAGTACTGGAACAATCACCCTCAGTGGAAATACAGGTTCGGTTATTCGTTGGGAAAAAAGAGTGAATGCCGGAACCTGGACAAATATTACCAGTACCGCTACAACTTACAGTGAAACGCCTTCTACCGCAGGTACTTGGGAGTACCGTGCATTGGTTCAAAACAGCCCTTGCGCATCTGCTTACTCCAGCGTATTCTCAAAAACTGTACAAGCGACAAGTCTTGGCGGAACCCTTAGTGGAACTTTACCTAATGTTTGTGCTGCGCAATCGACCGGAACCATTACTTTGAGCGGGCAGCGTGGAACAGTTTTGCGTTGGGAAAAAAGATTAAATGCCGGGACCTGGACCACAATCAGTTCAACAGCAACAACCTATTCAGAAATTCCTACATCTGCCGGAACATGGGAATACAGAGCTTTGGTTCAAAATAGCCCTTGTGCATCGGTTTACTCTTCGACCTACACTGTAAATGCCACAACAAATGCCATTGGGTCTTTTTGCCATTGTCCAATTCAGCTGACACTGCCCGTTGTAAACTATCAGGGCAATACAGCTAGTTTTGCCGACAATTACAATCCTGCCGATGTGACACCAAGTTTCACTGGACTTGAGGCAAATGATGCAGTGTTCAGATTCACCTTAACAAGTAGAAGTATAGTAACTGCCAACTTAACTGTATCGGGTATCTGGGGAGGAATGCTCTTGACTACTAACTGCCCAAACACTACGTTGCCAACAACTTATATCAACTCTTATCAGCAGTGGAATGGCGGTACAATGACCACCACACTCAATCCTGGAACATATATGCTTTTAGTTTCATCCAATTCTCAATGGACAGCAACTATGCCTTTTACATTGAATATCAGCACAGCTCCAGCGCTAAGGAGCGATGATAACAATAGCCTTCTTGAAATATCAAATACTGCGTTAAACCTCTCTGTTTATCCCAATCCGGCTAGCGATTTTATCAATATCAATTGCAGTAGTATTCCACAAACAACCCGAATCATTAATGCAAACGGAAATTTGGTTTTGGAACAACATAATTTGACTAGCACTCAAATTACTATGCCTGTACATCAGCTTCAGACAGGACTTTATTTCATACAAGCAATAGGTACTGATGGAACTATCGAAAGCGTAAGTTTTATTATAAATAATTAAAAATCAAAATATTAAAAACAGAGCGATTGAAATAATCCTGTTAAAAATATTATTTACATTTCAAAAGAGCTACTTGCGGGTGGCTCTTTTTGTTTTGAAACCTCTTTTTGTCAAACTAATTTTGTAACTTTGTAAGATAAGAGGTTTAGACCTATGTGTAATATGAAGTTTGGAAAATTGGGTAAAATAGATGGTGTTGATTTTACAATGCCGGCAACCCCTACTACTACAGCTAAGATACTGACTAATTTAGCATCAAACCACACTCAACCACTCGTATATTCTGGTTGTACTGGTTGGTCTATGAAAGAATGGCAGGGCAGTTTTTACCCCCAAAATGCTAAATCACAGGATTTTCTCAGACATTATGCCCGTCAGTTTAATACCATTGAATTAAACAGCACTTATTACAGGATTCCTGATAAAAAAACTGTTGAACGATGGGTTGATCAGACTGGTTCTGGTTTTAAATTTGCGCCTAAAATTCCACAGATTATAAGCCACAGCGATGATTTATCCCTCAAAGAAACTTATATCGAAAGTTTTGCAGAGGCAATCATTGGATTGGGCGACAGACTAGGAACTTCGTTTTTACAACTATCTCCAAGTTTTTCACCTCGACATCTAAGAATACTGGAACAATTTCTAAAGAGATTTCCTGTTGAAATTCCTCTTTCTGTAGAAATTAGAAATGAAAACTGGTTTGTGGAAAAGGATATGACAAATCTTCAGGAATTGTTGACAGCATACGGAGCAGGGACTGTTTTGAGCGATGTTGCAGGCAGAAGAGATGTTTTACATATGTTTTTGAGCAATGGCAGCGCGATGGTACGTTTTGTTGGCAATGAACTGCATCCAACTGATTACAGCAGGCTAGATGCCTGGGTTTTGCGCCTGAAAGAATGGTTTGAAATGGGCCTGAGAGAACTTTATTTTTTTCATCATCAGGACAACAACCTTCTTGCGCCTGAAATGACGATTTATTTTAATAAAAAACTGAATGAAAGTTTAGGCACAACACTAAACATCCCCATTAAACACAGTAATACACAGTTGAGCCTATTTTAAATTTGTTAACCTTATGAGATTTATAGTAACTATATTCCTTGTTTTTCTTAGCTATTCTGTAGTCAATGCTCAGGTAAAGCCAAAAAACAACAGTAAGAATATTAAAAAAACCGATCAATCAAAAGATACAAAAAAAATCTCCGCCTTCTCGCCAGATTCACTTTTCGTTGTGCTCAAAGGAGAAGGAACATATATCAGACATAAGGTTAAAAAGTCTGAAACGGTTTATAGCATAACACGCTTTTATAACACCGAAATAGAAACCCTTAAACGCTATAACAGCGACCTGGAAAAAGAAGGCTTGAAAGAAAACCAATGGATTATTATACCAATCAACCCCAAAGTTTTGGTACTAAATAAAGGAAAGGATTTTAAGCAAGAGAATCATTTAAAAGTGTACTACACTGTTTTACCAAAAGAAACTATGTTCGCTATTGCAAAAGGACATTTTGATATGAGTGTAGAAGAATTACAAAAGAGAAATGCTTTAAAAACAACTGACCTAAGCGTTGGTCAACAATTGCATATTGGCTGGCTTTCAAAAGCTGGAATTCCAGACTCATTGAATCGCTTGCCATGGTTGAGTTCGGCACTTGGGGAAGAAAACAAAAGACTAAAGAAAAAATATGACGCTGCTGTACTCGAAGGCGCCAAAGAAATAAAACAAGAAGGCAAGGCTGTTTGGCCAAAGGATAAACAGATGGGCACCGGAAAGAATTTATACATATTACATTCAGAAGCCAAAGAAGGCACTGTTGTACGAATCGAAAATCCTATGACTGAACGTGTTATTTATGCCAAAGTCATTGGTAAAGTTCCCGATACCGAATTTGCGGAAGGTTCTGTTGCTATGTTATCAAATACTGTTGCAAAAGTTTTGGGTGTATTGGATTCGGCAGTATTTTTAAAAATTCAATATTTACAAACACCATAGCAAGCTATTGAATTACAACATATTAAGCTTTTTAACAATCAATCAAGAGAGCAATTGTTTAAAAAATTTCAAATAATTGGTCTCTTTTATTAAACAAAACAAGATTTTCGCAGTTATATTTGCATAATCCTAATATTTTAAACCCAACGTTTTAATGTCTAAAAAAGTAATTGTCATTGGTTCAGGATTTGCTGGTCTATCGGCAGCTTGTCACCTTGCTAAAAAAGGGTATAATGTAACTGTTCTCGAAAAAAACGAAGTACCTGGCGGCCGCGCCCGTAAGATGGAAGTCGATGGCTATCATTTTGATATGGGCCCAAGCTGGTATTGGATGCCTGAGGTTTTCGAAAACTTTTTTGGACATTTTGGTAAAAAAGTTTCAGACTATTACGAACTAACAAGATTGGACCCTGCATATAAAATTGTATTCGGTAAGAATGATGAATTGACAGTTCCAGCCGGCATGAAAGAACTTCGCGAGCTTTTTGAATCTTACGAAACTGGAAGCGCCCTAAAGCTTGACCAATTTCTGAAAGAAGCTGCTTATAAATATAAAGTGGGAATGGGTGAATTTGTGCATAAACCAGGTTTATCTTTAATGGAATTTGCAGATACAAGAGTACTCTCTTCTGTGTTCCGTCTGCAAATGCTCACTTCTATGTCTGCTCATGTTGAAAAGCTTTTCAAAAACGAAAAACTGAGAGAATTACTAAAATTCCCTGTGCTATTCTTAGGTGCTACACCTGAAGATACTCCGGCCATGTACAGCCTTATGAATTATGCCGACTTGGAACTTGGTACCTGGTTCCCAAAAGGCGGTATGTATAAAATTGTGGAAGGCATGTTAGCACTTGCTTCCGAATTGGGTGTTAAAGTGCTCAGCGCTCAAAATGTCAAAAAAATTGTAGTTAATAACGGAAAAGCAACTAAGGTAACAACTGACAGTGGCGATTTTGAAGCGGATATAGTTGTTGGCGCTGCCGATTATCATCATGTTGAACAACATCTTTTAGATCCTGAACATAGGGTTTATGATGAAAAGTACTGGGACAAAAGAACCATGGCACCATCCTCGCTCCTATTTTATTTGGGTGTGAATAAAAAATTAGATAATCTGCTGCACCATAATTTATTTTTCGATGAAGATTTCAAACAGCATGCTATAGAAATTTATAAAAAACCCATCTGGCCCAGCAAACCACTGTTTTATGCCTGCTTAGCTTCTAAAACCGACTCAAGCTGCGCACCCGAAGGACACGAAAATTTGTTTTTACTGATACCTACAGCACCGGCACTCGAAGACAAAGAAGAAACCAGAGAATATTACTATAATGTTGTAATGGATCGTCTTGAAAATTTAAGCGGTCAAAGTATTAGAGCGCATGTCGATTATAAAATGAGCTATGCACACAGCAACTTTATCAGCGATTACAATGCTTACAAAGGCAATGCCTATGGACTTGCCAACACTTTGAAACAAACAGCTTTCCTAAAACCAAAGCTACGCAGTAAAAAAGTTTCAAATCTTTATTATGCCGGTCAACTCACTACTCCCGGACCAGGAGTACCACCTTCTCTCATATCAGGAGAGGTGGTAGCCAATGAAATCTTCAAAGCTATTAAACCCTAAACTACTAAATAATTAGGCTATGAATCATCTCGAGCTCTATTCAAAAACCTGTCACGAGTGCAGTGGACTCATCACAAGACGTTACAGTACTTCATTTTCATTGGGCATAAAAATGTTCGATAAAAAGTTTCGTAAGCCAATTTACTCAGTTTATGGCTTTGTAAGATTTGCCGATGAAATTGTAGATACTTTTCACGATCATAACAAAAAAGAGCTGTTAGATCGCTTCAGAGAAGAAACCTATCGTGCCATTGAGGAAAAAATCAGCCTCAATCCAGTTTTACATGCTTTTCAGGAGGTTGTCAACGAATATGGAATTGAGCGTGAACTAATCGATGCATTTTTGTACAGTATGGAAATGGATTTGCATTTTCACAACTACGAAGACAGTCTGTACAAAAAATACATTTACGGATCGGCCGAAGTTGTAGGATTAATGTGTCTGCGAATTTTCTGTTATAATAAGGAAGGTATGTATGATGAACTAAAGGAAACTGCCTGCGCATTGGGTTCTGCTTTTCAGAAAGTAAATTTCCTGCGTGATATGAGAAGCGATTTCGACGAAAGAGGCCGTGTATATTTCCCTGGTGTTGATTATACAGCATTCAACGATCAGATAAAAAAAGAAATTGAAGCAGACATACAACAAGACTTCGATATGGCTTACAAAGGCATTATTCGCCTCCCACAGGGTTGTAGATTTGGCGTTTATGTTGCTTACCGATACTACCAGAAGCTTTTCAATAAAATAAAAAAATCACCCGCCAAAAAAGTAACTGAAGAGCGCATCCGAATTCCAAACAGAAGTAAAATCTATATTTTGGGTAAGTCTATTATTAGAGCTCAACTCAATATGTTTTAAAGTAACTCCTATTTTTAATGATAAGGCAAAATAAATTTAATTTTTCTTTGGCAGTACTCATCCTAATGGGTCTGCCACTTTTGTGGATAGGCATCCTCTTATTCTCAAGTTCAATAAATTTCGATCCAGAAGCTTCAAAAGATGTCTTTCGATTTTCATTACAACTCCACTTTGGAGAGACTAAATGGTGGTACCTGATGATAAATTTAGGTGCAATCTTCTTCCCTTTCGTCCTATCATTCGACAAAAAGGTTCATTTCTACAAAAAATGGAAATTCCTTTTTCCGGGAATCGCTATAAATGCTGCGCTATTTATAACTTGGGACATTATTTTTACAAATGCAGGAATATGGGGTTTCAATGATCGCTATGTAAATTTCATAATTTTGGGATTGCCCCTGGGAGAATGGCTCTTTTTTTTGACCGTTCCTTATGCTTGTGTCTTTGTTCATGAGTGCCTGCTTTGCTACTTTAAATCAGACCCTTTTAAAAAATTCGACAAAGCAATACTCATTACTCTTATTGTTTTATTTGCAGCAATGGGTCTTATTAATGTTTTCAAAGCATATACTGCATGGACCTTTCTATTGAGTGCCGCATTCTTGATTTTACATCTTTTATTTATACCAAATACTTATAGAACAAGATTTTACATCGCCTATTTCGTATCGCTAATACCATTCACACTTATAAATGGCATACTTACCGGCGGATATAATGAAGAACCTGTGGTGATTTACAATAACAGCCACAATCTTACCTCACTAATCGGTTTCCGTTTCTTCAGCATTCCTTTTGACGATTTTATCTATGGATTCTTAATGATGCTTATTACAGTAACAGTGTACGAGTACCTCCGTAGAAAAAACAAAACAGTTCCGCAAGAATAAACTTACGGAACTGTTTGTTAAAATATATCACTCAATATTAGTGCATATAATTTCTGAGTGCAATTGTCAATTTTTGAAGTTTCTTATAATTAACAGAGTATAAAATCTGTTTGCCGTAGCGCTTTGATGCTACCAACTCACTGTTTCTCAAAATTCTGAGATGTTGAGAGGTGATAGACTGTTCAAGACCCAAGGAATTATAAATGTTGTTAACACTTGTTCCTGGATTTTTGTCAATATAATCCAATATTTTCAGCCTTAAGTTATGAGTAATTGCCCTCAAATGATCGGCAGCTGAACATAGTTTGTTTTCATGAATAACATTGGCCAAAGTAGAAGGCCGTTCCTTTTTTATTTTTTTGGTTAACATGGCGAACTTGGTTTTGGTATGTTATCAAATTAATTCATCAATAAAAGATGCGATTCGCTCTAGCTGTAGTTTATTTAAACTGTAGTAAATAAACTTTCCATCGCGAGAATAATCTACAACACCCGATTTTCTTAGAATTGCCAAATGTTGTGAGGCCACCGATTGCTCTACCTTAAGTTTCAAATAAAGCTCTGTAACGGTTAATTTTCTATCATCTGAAAGAATCTCAATAATCTTTTTTCTCAGATCATGCTCCAATGCCCTAGTTGTGAGCATCATTTTCCTCAAATCTGGAAATTTAACCTCAATTTTTTCATTTCCGCCGTTGAATTCTATTAGCTCTGTTTTATTAGTTCTAGACATTTTTTGCAATTGGTTTACTCATTATCAGATAATAGTAAAACTTCAAAATTTAAATAATGTTTAAAATTTATATTCTTTTTTTTAAATTTTAATAAACAAAACCAATCTATGGTGGGGGTCTCAATGTAAAATTGTAAAGAATAGCCTATTCTAATCCGGAATTCAAAAATTATGTATTTTTAGAATTATTATTTCTCCAAAAAATGGCTTAATTTGTCACCTGATTTTAAGTCCTCTTTAGGATTATAATTAATTTATTTGAATTGTGAACTTGACTACTTTTTAAGATCTGTTCTACAAAATTCAAAAATATTCGTTTTGTAAATAAAATCATTTTAATAAATATCAAACCCATAATTTATGAACTTGTATTTCACAAGGCTTAAAGGTTTTATTGCGCTTATAGCTTTATTTTTAATATTTAATAATTCTGCAAATGCCTCCCACTTCATGGGCTTCGACCTTACCTACAGCTGTATTGGTCCTAACCAGTACAGAATTGTATTAAAGGCTTACAGAGATTGTAATGGTATTGATCTTTCTGGAACCTTCTCGGTCAATTACAGATCGGCAGCCTGTGGAGTCAATGCCACTATAACATTATCTAGAACAAGCGAGGCTGACATTACACCATTATGCCCTTCTCAGAGCAGTGCCTGTAACGGCGGAAGCGGTCCTGTAGGTGTTGAACTGCATGTGTACGAAGGGACACTTACATTGCCCCCTGGTTGTAGCGACTGGATCTTATCAAGTTCGCAATGTTGCCGCAACAATATGATTACCAATCTTACTGGGCCAGGCAGTAATGACATTTATGTGGAAACCCGAATCAACAATACGGTAACACCTTGTAATAGTTCGCCTGTTTTTGCAAGCGAACCTACGCCTTTCACCTGTGTCAATCAAACAGTTCGTTATCAACAACTTGCAACCGACCCAGATGGCGACTCACTTACCTACTCTCTGGTAAACTGTCAGAATGCATCCGGCAGTAATGTAACTTACGCAGGCGGCTTTAATGGAATAAACCCAATGACTGTACCTGTAAATCTTGATCCTGTGACAGGGGAATTAACTTTTACGGCCAATACGCCGCAAGTAGCAGTCATTTGTGTTCGCGTTAGAGAATTTAGAAATGGTGTATTTATCGGGGAAATTGTGCGCGACATGCAATTTGTTGTTCAAAATTGCAATAATATATTACCAACCGTAACAGGTGTAAATGGCTCTTCAACAGTTTTTGATACAGCAACTTGTGCAGGGAGTACCCTATGTTTCGACATAAATGCCAGTGACCTTAATACCGCAAATAATTTAACATTAACGGCAAACGGACTTCCTCCGGGAGCAACTTTTACCATAACAGGCACAGGAAATAACCGTGTTGCACGATTCTGCTGGACTACCACTGTTGCCGACATTGGAACACATGTTTTCTCTGTCAATGCAGTAGATGATGCCTGTCCTTTTCCAGGGCAAAATTCTAGAGCTTATACGCTTGTAATTTTACCCAATCCAAACCCACCTGTAAATGCCGGTCCCGATGTTTCGCTATGCGCCGGTCAGTCAACGCCCTTAAATGCAACAACTACAGCATTAAACGGAGTGAGTTTCACATGGGCACCCGCAGTGGGCTTATCTACTACTACAGGAGCCAGCACAACGGCAACTCCCCCTGGTACAACCAATTATACAGTTCAATTATTATACAGTGATGGGTGTTCATCATCAGATGACGTAAGGGTTACTATACTTGCCGACCCTGTTGCAAACGTTAATCCCGGAAGTGGAAATGTGTGTGCAGGAGAAAACTTCAGTCTCATTGGCTCATCCGATGTGACAGGTAATACTTTTCAATGGTTCGACCCCTCCAATGTTTCATTGGGCACAGGCACAGTAACTGGAGCTTTTTCAACAATTGTGGTAACTGTGCCTACAACGCCCGGTTCTTACAACTATACCGTGAGAGTTACAAACCCAGTGACCGGTTGTTCAAGCGATGCAATTGCCACCTTAGTGGTTGGCTCTCCTCCCCCATTGCCTAGTTGTGTTAATATTTATGCATCCACTACTGGTGTTGCAGCTGCGGCGGGCACTCAGGCGGCTCCAACCACTTTGGCAGATGCGCTCACTCGTGCTCGTTGTCAAAATGCCGTGATTAAACTCGCAACAGGAACCTATAACATTGATAATGCTTTATTCTTGAGCAGTTTTGTAACCATCGAAGGTGGCTTTTTACAGTCATCTGCCTGGACAAAAACTTCTATTCCAGGTGCTACAACTATCAATAGAACTGTGGCCAATCCCGAAGGCCCGGCAAATGGTCAACGTATTGTTGCTTTTTATGGCAACTCTGTAAGCGGCTTCCGTTTACAGGACATCACAATTACCACTGCTGCAGGTACTGTTGGCACAGGTATGTCAACTTATGGTCTTCATCTTACTAACTGTTCTAATTATAACATAGTAAGAACTCAAATCCTTCCCGGAGCTGCAGGTTCTGGTGCAGCAGGCACAACAGGTGCAGCAGGTGCAAATGGCGCTAACGGCCTAACAGGCGGCAACGGAAGCTGTGATGGAGGCGACTGTACCTTCGGCGGCGATCAGCCTGGTGGACGCGGAGGAAATGGAGGAGCTGGCGGTGGCGGAACAGCCGGAGGAAATGGTGGTCCAAATAATAATGGTTCTCAGGATAATGGTACTGCCGGAACGGCAGGTGCTGCTCGCAATGGCGGCGGCGGTGGAGGAGCAGGTGCAGGAGGGGATGAATGTTTTGGCAATAACGCAGGAAATAGTGGTGGCGGTGGAGCTTCAGCCTGCGCAGCAGGCGGAACAGCAGGAACAAGAGGGGGCGAAGGCAATCCAGGACGTGATGGAACTAATGGCACTGATGGTGGCAATGGCACTGCTGGTGTTGCTGGCGCAGCTGGTGCAACTGGTGCACACGTAGGTGGTTTTTGGTCTCCAGGAACACAGGCGGCTGCTGGCACTGACGGTTGCGGTGGCGCAGGCGGTGGTGCAGGCGGCGGTGGCGGTGCCCAAAGATGTGGATTTTTAGGCTGTAACAATGGCCCCGGTAATGGCGGAGCTGGCGGTGGCGGTGGTGGTCAGGGCGGTGCAGCAGGAACTGGCGGTCGCGGCGGCGGATCATCTTTTGGTATCTATCTTTTCAATAATGGTGCGGGTGCTAATATTATACAATCAAGTATTTTAGGTGGAACTGCAGGTGCTGGCGGTACTGGCGGCACGGGTGGTACTGGCGGTACTGGTGGTACTGGCGGCAATAGAAATACTACCTGTACAAACGAAATTGGAGAAGGTGGCAGAGGTGGAAATGGTGGTACTGGTGGTGCTGGTGGTACCGGTGGCAATGGCCAAGCCGGTATTTCTGTCAATGTTCACCAAAACGGAGGTTCTGCTCCAGTAACAAATGACATTGCATTCAATCTTGCAGGTCAAACGGTAATTCAAGCTTCAAATGTAAACTGTACCAATACCAATGTTTCTTTCCAGGATATGGGAGCAACTGGCTCCAGCTGGGATTTTGATGCGGTTACAAATTTTGCTGTTCCTGCTACAAGCGCAGCTAATCCTGGTATCACTCAGTTTACCAACATAGATCGATACACTGTAGGCTTAGGTGCCAGTACATACAGCGGCTTTCACAATGTGTCTTTTTCACAAAGCACCATCCCACAAATTGCTACTGATGCAAATCCCTTGGGCACTGACACTTTCCAACTTTGTCAAGGCAACTTTGCTTCATTCGAAAGCTTAGCATTTGGAGATATTTATACCTGGAATTTCAATGGAGCAATTGCAAATCCGGGCAATGTTCGAATCACTCCTTCAACTCAATTTAATATCCCAGGATTCTTTACGGTAACCTTGGGATTGTTTACCGATTGTTGCGGAATATCTCCTGTCGATACGGTTTATCTCTATGTCGACCCATTTCCTACAGTAACGGGTTCAGGCAACGTAGCAATCTGTCAGGGCAATTCTACAACTTTAACACTAAACGGATTGGCGGCCACAGACTCTGTAGTTTGGTCGCCTACAACAAACGTCATAGCACAAACTGCAAATTCAATCACAGTTGATCCTGCAGCAACTGAATTATACACAGCGACAATTTACTCTCAGGTTCCTACCAATGGAGTACTGCGCATTAGTTGTCCAATCACTATAAATTTCAATGTTACGGTTAATAATAATCCGAGCATTAACTTTGCCGGAACTTCTCCTACATGTAATAGTAACGGTTCGGTAACTGCAACAGCATCTGGGACTCCCGGAAATTTCAATTTTAACTGGTCGAATGGAAGCAGTACACTCAACAACACAGTTTCAACGATAAATACTGTACCTGTTGGCCTCTATGAAGTTACGGCCACAAGTACAAGTACAGGCTGTTTTGCAGTTGACAGTTTCTTCCTCTTACCTGGTTCCGGAGCGCCAAGTATCTTCCTGCAAAACAATGTTCCAGCAGGATGTAGTAATAATCAGGGTGTCGCCACAGTCAATACTGTTGGAGGAACAGCTCCATTCAATTATCTTTGGAGTACAGGACAAACAACTACTACCCGTACCGGACTTAGCGGTGGCACTTACAGTGTTACCGTTACCGACAATAATGGCTGTACATCCAATGTCGATTTTACGATTTTTGCGCCTAATCCGGTTTTTGTTAATATTATAAACACCATCAATCCTGGTTGTCGAAACATTGGCCAAATCGAAGTAGAGGGTAGTGGTGGCACAAGTAGTATTTCTTATCTTTGGAACACAGGAGCTACCACTACAATGTTAAGTGCACTTCCAGCAGGCACCTTTACAGTTACTGCATCAGATATCAATGGCTGTTCTGCAACGCTTACACAGGTGCTCAATGCAGTAACAACAAACCCTACACTTGCACCCTCTGTAACTGCTCCAATTGCCTGTTTTGGTGGTACTGCATCCATTACAGCAGGAGCTGCGAATGGACAATTGCCCTTTACCTATACTTGGTCGGGTGGTTCCTCGGCTACATTCCCTACTAATCAGGATGTCGTAACAGGGGCAACTGCTGCAACTTACGGAATTACAGCAACTGACGGCGGCGGCTGTTCGGTTACATCAACAGTTACCGTCACTCAGCCTGCACAATTAACTGTAAACGCAGACAGTATCAATGTGCTTTGTTCCGGCCAATCAACGGGTTCACTTAGTTCTGTTGTAAATGGCGGTACAATTCCATATAGTTTTGCATGGAGCAGCGGACAAACTACTTCATCTGTGCTAAACCAGGCAGCTGGAAATTACACTTTAACTGTAACAGATAATAATCTTTGTACAGCTAGCTCTTCAACACGAATCAATCAGCCAGTTTCCGCGGTTTCTGTAACTGCCAGTGGGTTGAATGATCTTTGTGCAACAGGAGGTGGATCTGCTTCAGCTGTTGGTAACGGAGGAACGCCATCATACAGCTTTGTATGGAGTTCAGGTCAGAGTACTGCAAACATTTCAGCGCTCGCTTCTGGTAATTATATTGTTACCCTAACCGATGCAAATGGTTGTACCGCAACTTCATCGGCTTCAGTTACAGCTCCGTCGGCACTTAGCGCATCAGCTGTTACTACAATACAATTACTTTGTAACGGTGATAACAATGGAGCCATCGACCTTACGGTTTCCGGCGCAACTGCACCTTACGCATTCTCCTGGTCAAATGGCCGATCTACAGAAGACATAACAGGTTTGGTTGCTGGTACTTACCGAGTAACCGTGACAGATGCCAATTTCTGTACGACTATCACATCTGCAACGCTTACTGAACCATCGGCAATTTCTTTAACTATAGCAGTGGTCAACTCAAGCTGTTTTGGTTCTAATAATGGCTCTGTAAACCTGACGGTTGCTGGTGGAACCTCACCTTATAGTTTTAACTGGAGCAATGGCGCAACGAGCGAAGACATCGCTGCCTTAGCGCCGAATAATTATACAGTAACGGTTACTGATAACAATGCTTGTTTAGCAACAAGAACAGTCACTATTACCGAACCATCTGTATTAACAGCCTCAACGACTCAGGTGAACGTCTCCTGCTTTGGCGGCAATAATGGTTCTATTAACCTTACAGTCGGCGGCGGCACAACGCCTTACAGTTTCAACTGGGGTGGCGGTATTGTTTCTGAAGACAGAACAGGTCTTGCTGCAGGCACTTATACCGTTACTGTGACCGATGCCAATTTCTGTACTACAATAACATCTGCAACGATTACAGAACCTGCTGTTTTAACTGCGATAACTACTCAGGTTAATGTGAGTTGTAATGGCGGCAATAATGGCTCCATCGACCTTACTGTCGGCGGCGGAGTAACTCCATACAGCTTCAACTGGGGTGCCGGCATTATTTCTGAAGACAGAACTGGTCTTGCAGCTGGCACTTATACTGTCACAGTGACCGATGCCAATTTCTGTACAACAATTACCGCTGTTACAATCACTCAGCCTTCTGCTGTGACTGCAACTTTAACTACAACGAATGTTTCCTGCTTTGGCGGTAATAATGGTTCTATCAACATTACTGCAGGTGGCGGAACAGGCGCACTTAGCTTCAACTGGGGCGGCGGCGTTGTTTCTGAAGACAGAACCGGTCTAGCAGCAGGTACTTATACCGTAACAATCAGCGATGCCAACGGCTGTTCCATCACCCGCTCGGCTACAATTACTCAACCATCTCAATTAACTGCTTCAAATACACGTACCAATGTCTCTTGTTTTGGGGGCAGCAATGGTACGATCAATCTTACAGTTTTGGGTGGCACAACTGCTTACAGTTTCAACTGGGGCGGTGGTGTAACTACTGAAGATCGCACAGGTCTTGCCGCAGGAACCTACACCGTTACTCTAACCGACGCAAATGGCTGTACCGCTGTCAGCTCAGCAACAATTACACAACCAGCTCAAATTAGTGCTTCGAATATCCGAACCAATGTTAGCTGCTTTGGCGGCAACAACGGCACAGTGAACCTGACTGTCAATGGTGGTTCTCTGCCTTATGCCTTCCTTTGGAGCAATGGTCGCACAACTGAGGATATCAGTAACTTGGTCGCAGGCAACTACACAGTAACCGTAGCAGATGCAGGTGGCTGTTCCGTTACATCCAATGCTATTATTACACAACCTACTCAATTGATTACATCAACCACGCAGGTCAATGTGCAATGTAATGGCAATGCCAATGGCAGTATCAACCTTACGGTTGCAGGTGGCATCACTCCCTATAGCTTCAGCTGGGGCGGCGGTATTACTACTGAAGACAGAACAGGATTGACTGCGGGCACTTACACTGTTGTTGTGACTGATGCCAATGCCTGTCAGACTACAACTTCTGTTATCATTACACAGCCTGCAGGTACAATTATCAGCTTTGCAAATACAAACATCACTTGTTTTGGTGGCAATAATGGTTCGATTACAGCCTCAATTACGGGTGGTGTAGCTCCGCATAGTTTTGCCTGGTCAACTGGTGCAAATACCGCAACTATCAACAACCTTACAGCTGGCACCTACTCTCTCACGGTAACCGATGCCAATGGCTGTCAGACGATTCGTACTGCCACGCTTTCACAGCCGGCCACTGCAGTTGTCGCCAATGTCCTCTTTGTTCGCAACAATACCTGCTTCGGAGCAAGTACCGGTTTTATCGATGCCGATGCACTTGGCGGAACGCCAAATTATACCTTCCTTTGGTCTAATGGTGCTACAACGCAAGATCTTAGTGGACTTCCTGCCGGATCTTACAGCATGACTGCTACCGATGCAGTGGGCTGTTCGGCTACAGTATCAACTGTTATCACTCAGCCAACGCAGCTTAATGCTTCAATATCTTTAGTTTCGAATTACAACGGCGCTGCTATTTCCTGTACAGGTGCTGCTGATGCTGCAGTAACTTCCTCTGCTAGTGGCGGAACTGCTCCATATAGCTTTATTTGGTCAACAAATCCAGCGCAGAATACGCCTTCCTTATCAGGACTTTCGGCTGGAACCTATACCCTTACGGTTTCGGATGCCAATGGAT
>JBILRK010000287.1:0-4173 GCA_044372705.1 Saprospira sp.
AAAGAAAAAAAGCTGCAGGCCTGTAAGCCGAATTCTGTATCCCCCTAGGGGGTCCTCATCATTTATCTCAACTTTGAATCACTTCAAAGCTTTATCTGCCTACCCTCCGGCTCGGGCGGGCAACCCTTAGCTGCAAAAGCAGACAGCCGGTTTACATGGCATTTCAACCCGTGGGGTTTATCCCTGCAATCTGTTGCCAAATTGCATCGTGCGCTCTTACCACACGTTTTCACCCTTACCTCGCAGATTGCTCATAGAGGCGGTTATTTTCTGTGACACTTTCCTTAACAGTTGCTTTAGTCAACTATTTCCAGCCGTTAGCTGGCGCGGTGCCCTGCGTTGTTCGGACTTTCCTCCCCGTCCATCAGGACAAGGCGATGAAGCAGCCTGCAGCAGCTCTTTTATCTACACTCCATCAAAAATAACGCTTTTTAAAAAAGATTCATTCTAAATAATGAATAATTTGCAAATATCTTCAACAACATCATTTCAACAAGCATTTTTATAGATAATTTCACCTCACGTTTAGAAAATAGTATAAAATTTAGCTACTTTTACAGCTGTAAATCGATCTTAAACAGGCTTTGTAGATTGTTAAAATATAGATTTTGAACCATTTGCAAGGCTAAACGAATAATTTCATAAATATTTTTTTAAACCATTGTCAAACAAAAATTATTTAAAACATGAAATGGTTAATTAGTTTTCTTACTTCTTCTTTGGGTAAAAAAGTCGTCATGAGTTTAACGGGGCTTTTTCTATGCACTTTTTTATTGGTGCACATGATTGGTAACCTTAAACTTTTTGCAGACAATGACGGTCACAAATTCAACGAATACGCTGAATTTATGGCACACAACCCTCTTATCAAAAGCGTTTCTTACGGGCTTTATTTTTTCATCCTGCTTCACGCCTTTCAGGGATTTCTGATTTATTTCACCAACAGATCTGCTGTAGGTAGCGGAAAGCGTTACAGTGGTAAACAGGTGAGTCCAACTGAGGCGCGTATAGCATCCAGAAATATGGCTGCTTTGGGAACACTTATTCTAGCTTTTTTGCTCCTTCACATGGGACAATTTTGGCTCAAGGCTAAAATTATTGGTCTTGCCGAGGGTGTAACACTTTTTGATGAGGTTAAAATTGCGTTTAGTCAGGAATGGGTTGTAATTACCTACCTGCTAGGTCTCGTAGCCTTGGCTTTGCACCTGCTACATGGGTTTCAAAGTGCATTTCAGACATTAGGGCTAACCCATCCTAAGTACACACCACTTGTCAAGGGACTTGGTTATGCATTTGCAATCCTTGTTCCGATTGGCTTCGCAAGCATGCCGATTTATTTTTATGTCATGCATGTAAATGGCTAATTCAATAGCAGATTTCTATTATTCAATTTGAAAATTTCAATATCTAATCATAACATTATGAAAAAATTAGATGCTAAAATACCTCCGGGTAATATAAATGAAAAATGGACCAAGTACCGTTCCACTATGCCACTTGTAGCGCCACACAACAAAATCCGTATGGATGTTATTGTTGTTGGTACTGGTCTGGCCGGAGCTTCTGCTGCAGCTACGCTGGGTGAACTTGGCTACAATGTAAAATGCTTTACCTTTCACGATTCTCCACGTCGTGCGCACTCCATTGCTGCACAGGGAGGTATCAATGCAGCTAAAAACTACAGAAATGATGGTGACAGTGTGTACCGTCTTTTTTACGATACCATAAAAGGTGGCGACTATCGCGCACGTGAAGCCAATGTACACCGTCTTGCAGAAGTGTCTGTAAATATCATTGACCAATGTGTGGCTCAGGGTGTTCCATTTGCCCGTGAATACGGTGGATTGCTTGATACTCGTTCTTTTGGCGGCACACAGGTACAGCGTACTTTTTATGCGGCTGGTCAAACTGGTCAACAGCTCTTATTGGGAGCTTACAGTGCGCTATCCCGTCAAATTTCATTGGGTACAGTCAAAATGTACAACCGTCACGAAATGCTCGATTTGGTAGTAGTTGATGGTAAAGCTCGTGGTATTATTGCCAGAAATCTGGTGACAGGTAAACTCGAAAGATATGGCGCTCATGCTGTTGTTTTAGCTACAGGTGGTTATGGCAATGTTTATTACCTCTCTACCAATGCAATGGGCTCTAATGTGTCGGCTGCATGGCAGGTACACCGTCGTGGAGCATATTTTGCCAATCCTTGTTTTTGTCAGATTCACCCAACCTGTATCCCTGTTTCGGGCGATTATCAGTCAAAATTAACATTGATGTCTGAATCGCTTCGTAATGATGGTCGCGTATGGGTTCCTAAACATATAGAAGACGTAGAGGCAATCAAAGCTGGCAAGCTAAAGCCTGAAAATCTACAGGAAGATCGTCGCGATTATTATCTTGAAAGAATCTATCCAGCATTTGGAAATCTTGTCCCTCGCGACGTTGCTTCTCGCGCAGCAAAATATATTTGTGATGAAGGACGTGGTGTAGGTCCAAGTGGATTGGCCGTTTATCTCGATTTTTCTTCCAATATGAAAAGATACGGCAAATCGGTTGCAACCTCAAAAGGAAAGGACAATGCCAGCGAGGCCGAAATACTTGCTTGGGGACGTGAGGTGGTGAAAAATAAGTATGGCAACCTTTTCGAAATGTATGAAAAGATTACAGGGGAAGATCCATATGTAACGCCTATGCGTATTTATCCTGCAATACACTACACTATGGGTGGTTTGTGGGTAGATTATAACCTACAAACTACTATACCCGGACTATTTGCTACAGGTGAATCCAATTTCTCCGAACACGGAGCCAACCGTTTGGGGGCATCTGCACTCATGCAGGGATTGGCCGATGGCTATTTTGTACTGCCTTATACAATTGGAACTTTCTTGGCAGACGAAATTCGCACACCTAAAATCGATACGGATGCACCTGAATTTGCTGCAGCAGAAAATGATGTTACAGCTCGCATCAATAAGTTACTCAGTATCAAAGGTAACCGCTCGGTCGAATCATTTCATCGTGAACTTGGTGTTAAAATTATGTGGGAATACTGCGGTATGGCACGTAATGAGGCCGGCTTGCTTAAAGCTCGTGACCTGGTAAGAAAACTTCGCGATGAGTTTTGGAGCAATGTAAATGTGCCAGGAACTGCTGAGGAGTTTAATCCTGAGTTAGAAAAAGCCCTGCGCGTTTCCGATTTCATTGAACTAGCCGAACTTATGATTGTGGATGCACTCAACCGTAACGAATCTTGTGGTGGACACTTCCGTGAAGAGTATCAGGAAGAAGGCGGTGAAACCAAGCGCGATGATGAAAACTATGGATATGTTGCAGCATGGGAGTTCAAGGGTGTAGGTGCCGATCCCGAATTGCACAAAGAAGAGTTGATTTATGAATATATCAAAATTGCATCGCGTAATTACAAGTAGAGAGGAAAGGTGAAAGAGGAAAGAAATTCTATATTCTAACCTTTATCCGCTATTTCAACCTTAAATTAGCATACAAATTATTTAACAAAATAAATTCAACATAATATGGCTCACGAAGAAATAAACCTGACCCTTCAAGTCTGGAGGCAGCAAGGGCCCAATAAAAGCGGTAAATTTGAAACGCATAAGGTTCGCATCAATACTCATATGTCATTTCTTGAAATGCTCGATGTATTGAATGAGCAATTGAATCAACAGAAAAAAATGCCAGTTGCTTTCGAACATGACTGTCGCGAGGGAATATGCGGTTCTTGCAGCCTTGTAATCAATGGCCGTCCGCATGGACCAATGCAGGGAACGACTACCTGTCAATTGCATATGCGTCATTTCAATGACGGAGATACTATTTACATCGAACCATACAAGGCAAAAGCATTCCCGGTTATCAAAGACCTTGTTGTTGACCGTTCTGCTTTCGACAGAATTATTCAGTCAGGCGGTTATGTTTCTGTCAACACTGGTGGTGTGCCCGATGGAAATGCTATTCCGATCGAATTGAATATAGCAAAGCGTGCCTTCGAAGCTGCTACCTGTATCGGTTGTGGTGCCTGTGTTGCAGCTTGTCCCAACGCTTCTGCCATGTTGTTCACTTCTGCAAAAGTTTCACAATTGGCATTGTTACCACAGGGACGCCCAGAGTCGAAACAACGCGTACTGAATATGATTTCGGTTATGGACAAGGAAG
>JBILRK010000288.1:0-4172 GCA_044372705.1 Saprospira sp.
TGAAAACATATCAGTTTGTAGAGGGGGAGTATTTTATTAATAAATTATTGGATAGCGGAAAGACTGTTTTGGCCGAAGGCGCACAGGGCTCAATGCTGGATATTGATTTTGGTACTTATCCCTTTGTGACTTCTTCAAATACTATTACTGCTGGTGTTTGTAATGGTCTTGGCGTTTCTCCTGCTCGTATAGGCGAGGTAATTGGAATAACAAAAGCATATTGTACTCGTGTAGGCAGTGGGCCTTTTCCTACTGAATTGCATGATGAAACAGGTGAGCGAATCCGCAAGGCCGGAGGAGAGTTTGGCGCAACTACAGGTCGCCCACGTCGTTGCGGCTGGATTGATCTCCCACAGTTGAAATATACCATCATGCTGAGTGGTGTCACCCAATTGGTACTTACAAAAGCAGATGTCTTGAATGATTTTGACATGCTTTATGCGGCAACATCCTATAAATATGCTGATGGAAAAATTAGTGATGAAGTGCCATATGATATGGTAAACAGTCATTTGGAACCACAGTATAAATCTTACAAAGGTTGGAATAGCTCACTTCAGGGCATTACAGAATTTGAAGATTTTCCAGGCCAACTACAGGAGTATATTCTCGACCTACAGTCCTATCTGGGCGTTCCGTTCACAATGATTTCTATTGGACCCGAACGTGAAAGCCTTATCATCAGAGAAAAAGCTACAGTTTAGAAGATTTTATACAAATGGCAGGTCAAAAACCTGCCTTTTTTATGACATTTAGCATGTTTGCACTAATGTACTTGCATTTTTAGCTAATTTGTCATAGATTTGCAGTCAAATAATCGAAAAGGATTAATTATTCAGATAACAAAAGTTCTTTAAGCGCTAAGCAGATGTTGAGCAGGAATAATATTAGAATAAAAGTGTTGCAGGCACTCTATGCGCACGAAATGAACCCAAATGACAGCGCTGCTGCAGAAAAGTTCTTTGTGAAATCTGTAGAGAGTACATTTAAGCTTTATTTGCTTATCATGTATTATCTCCAAAAGGTTTCATCCTATAGTCTCAAGGACTTTGAAATCAAAGGTAAAAAGTACGTCCCTACAGAAGAAGATGCCAAAGCATCAATTAAACTGTACGAAAATCCCGTTGTAAAGGCACTGCGAGACAGTGATTCCTTTCAAAAAACTTTAAAAAAAGAAGGCATCATTCAGCTTTTGGACGAAGACATCGTTCGCAGGCAATACAAGCATTTTACTGAGTCGGAATATTACGAATTTTACCGGACATCAGAAAATATGCCACTCAAAGAGCATCAATATGCTTTAGTTAAACTGTATATGACTATGCGAGAGGATGAAGTCTTCGACGAGCATCTGTCAGATCATTTTCCGTCTTGGGACGATGATGAATCCTTAATTTACGGTGCGGTAAAAAGAAGTGTTAGAGAACTTCCTCAAAATCCTTCCTTTTTTATCGAACAACTACCCAATGTTGAATTTGTAAATGAATTAGGTAAGGATTTGTTGTACAAGGTTTTGAGACATGACGAAGCCCTGCAAAACATGATTGCTGCCAAATTAAAAAATTGGAACGAAGACAGGGTTGCACATTTGGATATGCTTATGATGAAAATGGCCATCTGCGAATTTCTTTATTTTGACTCAATTCCTACCAAAGTCACTATTAACGAGTATGTTAATGTTGCAAAACTCTACAGTACCGATAAAAGTAAGCGCTTCATAAATGGAATTCTTGACAGACTCATGCAAGAACTTCATGAAGAGGGTAAAATTAAAAAGGCAGGAAGAGGATTAATTGATGAATAATATGAACCAAATTACTAAAATTTTATTTTTTCTGTTCTTGTCAGTATGGCTCTTTGCGCAAAATAGCGATCATAAAAATGCCATTAGCTACAAGATGCTGGTGACTGATTATAACACCCTTGATACTCAGTATCGAAAAGAGAATCCAAAAAGATATATACATCCTGATGATGTTAATTTTGGTGCTGAAATTGGTTATCAACGCTATATTTTTTCTTCTTTGAATGCTGGTGCTACTTTGCGCCTGGGAAGTGTTGACTCTTATCATCTGCTAATTGATTCTACCGATGGAGGATGTATTTCAGCTCCTTGCAACAGAAGGTTTTATCGTAATGAATTATTTACTTCTTTTGGCATTCATGCCGATTACAAGTTCAATAATGGGTACCTTTTAAAGGAGAATTTTTTCATAGCTCCATACTTAAGGGTTGGATTGAATGCATTTTATCTCACTAGGAGAGAAGGGAATTTTGATTTACAATTACCAATGGCATTGGGTGTAAATATAAGGCTTAATCCACTTTTTTCCCTTCAGACTCAATTCGATTATAACCAGTCATTTGTTGTAAATAAGCAGAATTTTGTAATTTCAGCAGGCTTTGTATGGACACTTGGTAAAATGGTAGAGAATAAAGAAACTGAAACTGAAACGGAAATAATTATCGCGCCCAAACTATAATCTGCTCTTATGAAATTCCAATCTTATTTGTTTTTAACTGCTTTTTTAGCTTTATCCTGTGCCTCAAAGGATGCTGCTAAACAATCGGCAGATGAGGCAGGTAACGCTTCGAAAATTTATTATAACCCAATTTCTGCCGACAAATCAATGAAGGAAGGCGAGGTAGCAAAAATTAGTTTTGATAAATTGGGACATGATTTTGGAACAATTAATGACGGTGATAAAGTCCAACATGTATTCAAGTTCAAAAATAGCGGTGAGGCTCCCTTAGTGATAACCAGTGCTAGTGGGACTTGTGGCTGTACCGTTCCGGAATGGCCAAAAGAAGCTATTGCTCCGGGTAAGTCGGGTGAAATTAAAGTTTCCTTTGATAGCAAGGGGAAAAGCGGTAATGAAGAGAAAGAAGTTTATGTAATGGCAAATACAGTTCCAAATAAGACGACTTTGCAAATCAAATCAATGGTTTTATCCAAACAAAAATAGTTTCAAAAATTTAACAAATTTATTAAAATGAACAGTTTATCAATTTTATTGTGGCAAAATGCTCAACAAACGGGCGGAGCCGGTTATCTCAATCTTATTTTACTTGTTGTAGCAATGGTGGTGATTTATTTCTTAATGATTCGTCCACAAGCTCAGCAAAAGAAAAAACAGGTAAATTTTAGCAGCTCTTTGAAAAAAGGTAAAAAAGTAGTTACTATTGGCGGTGTTCATGGTGTAATAGCGGATATCAATGATAGCACTGTGGAGCTAATTGTTGCGCCAAAAACGCATATTACCTTCCAACGCGATGCTATTTCAATGGATTTTACAAATGCTGCTTATGGCCAACAGTCAGAATCCCCAAGTACTGAGAAACAGTCTGAAGAATCTAAATAAGTTATCTTCTTTCCTGAAAACTGACAGGGCAATACTGATGATATGCATCGGTATTGCCTTCGTTTTTTGGCTTTTTACAAAATTATCCTATCCCTTTAGGTCTCAGGTTTCTATAAAAGTTGAATATAACTTATCCAAAGATAAGGTGCTAGCCTTACCTGCACCTGAGCTTATTGATATTAACATAGAAGCAAGTGGCTGGGAATTACTCAAATTTTACTTCGTAAAGAGAAAATATGTCATTGATGTTGATGTTAGTGACAATAGTCCAAAAACACTTAATGCTGCAGCATTAAAGGCAAAGTTATTGAGTCAATTTCCTGAAAATGTTAGTATTATTGAGATAAATCCCGATCTCATTCAATTTAAACCAGAGGATTTTGCAGTTAAAAAAGTTCCTGTTAAAGTGGATAATCAATTGCAATTGTCTGCACAATTTATATTGAAAGATTCATTAAAGGTTTATCCTGATAGTGTTGAAATAAGAGGACCTGTCTCCATTGTGAACAACATTGATAGTTGGCAAACCAATCCAATTAATTTTAATGCCTTAGAATCTTCATTTACAAAGAAAATTTATCTAAAAAAGCATCCAAATAAAGCTATTCGTTTAGTTCCCGATCAGGTAGATGTGGAAGGAACAGTTGAGCAAATAACTGAAAAAAGTTTAGAAGTAGATATCGTTAAATTAGGTGTTCCCGATTCTTTGCTTTTGGTTTTGCTGCCCCAAAAAGTTAAAATATCCTGTATTGTAGGATTAAGTGATTTTGATTTGATAAGCCCAAATGATTTTAGAGTCACGGCAGATTT
>JBILRK010000289.1:0-4167 GCA_044372705.1 Saprospira sp.
TACCTAAAAGTCCTTGTCCGATTGGAGAATTTACTGATATTTTACCTGCTTTTAAATCTGCTTCTGTTTCAGATACCAAGGTATAAGCGAGGTCTTTCTTGGTTTTTAAATTCTTAAGTTTTACAGTTGTTAATATAACAACCTTTGAACTATCGAGGTCAGCTTCATTTACAACCCTTGCACTGGCCAAAACCTCTTCCATTTGCTTAATCTTTAGCTCCAATAAACCTTGGGCTTCTTTTGCAGCATCATATTCTGCATTTTCAGAGAGATCTCCTTTTTCGCGTGCTTCTGCAATCTGACTGGCGACTTTTTGGCGTTCAACGGTTTTTAAGTCATCCAGTTCTGATTTGAGTTTCTCATACCCTTCTCTGGTCATGTAGGATATTTTATTCGCCATTTTATTAAAAATTTTAAAAAATAATAAAAATAAGACAAAAAATAAAGGTCGTTCCGCTCAAATGAGCTGGACGGCCTGTAGAAAGATGATCATTATAAATGCTTATGCAGTTTAATAATGAAAGAACGTTCCACTCGTGCAGAGCGGAACGTCCTTTTCCAATCTTTATAATACAAAGATATGATTTTCTTTTTAAAATATCAAGTATTAGATGTTCATTTTTAATCCGATGGAATGGGTACCACGGAATACTCTAGTGTACTCGTATGCATAGTCAAAACCAATGCGTTGAGCAGAACCTTTTCTGAAAGGAACTTCTACAGTAATACCTGCTGTAAGTCCGCCGCTTGCTGTAGTAGAATTTTGTGCATCGAACATTTGGTTTTCATATTTGAAGCCCATACGTGCCATAAACATTTCGCGGAAGCCATATTCAAAACCAAGACCCATTTGATCTCTAGAGAATGAATTTGCAGTAAAGTTACCTACTACTGTCAATCTGTTTCTTTTCAAAGAATCTGCAAAGTAGAAGTCATAAGAAAGACCAATATGCAATAGTGATGGTAACTCAAAACCTGCCGGACGTCCATCTACATTCAAAGCTGTATTGCCGTTGGGCGCAATTCCTGTAAAGGTCATACCGTCACCTCTGAATTTCATTTTCGTGCCAAAATTTCTGAGTGCAATTCCAAATTTAACCTGACGATCGGCACCGGTTACGTATTGTACACCAGCATCGAAAGCTACTCCAGTTGCAGATGCATTGGCAATTGATTCATTGACAACACGCATTGCAAAACCTACGGCAACTTTTTCAAGCTTAGTCTTCTGATCACGGAATACATAGCTGTAAGCCAAACCGATATTGAAGAAAGATGGTTTAAAATTAGCAAATCCTTCTGGTTGATTTACAGTAGTAAGTGGAATATCGCCAAAACCAACTGACATAATGCTAAGCCCAATTGCACCATTTTCACCGATGCGTTGTGCTAAACCTGCTGCGTTGAGACTTAATCCTGTTCCTACTAGATATTGCGTGTGAGCAATACCAAACTCGGTTCTACCTACAATACGTCCAACTCCTGCTGGGTTAAAATTCATTGCTTCGTAACCTGTAACTCTGGCAGCTACAAGTCCATTAAGACCTGCCGCTCTTGCCCAGGGATTCATAAGCAACTCATAGGCTCCAGCCTCACCCTGACGATCGGGGTTACCGGCAAAAACCTGAGTGCCTCCCAAAACCATAGCAAGCAGAAGACCTGAAATAAATAAAGATGTATTTTTCATGATAATCCTTTTTTAAATATCGGGGCAGGTTCGCTGCCCCGTATGATTAATTTAAATGCTATAGTTTTTGAGCGTCGAGGGCTCTGTTGATAATAAAGCTTTTTAGTACTCTTTCGCCTACGCCAGGTACTACAACATGAATGAGGTACACACCGCTACCAACAGGTACTCCGAAAGAGTTTTTCAGATCCCAGTTGAGTGAGGTAGTAATTTGCTCTTCAATGTCGCCACTGCCAAAGGCACCAATACGTGCGATACCATTTCTGATCTCGGCATTGTATTCCTGGGCAATTTTGTATTCTCTTACGAGGCGACCATCTAATCCATAGATACGTACATCGCATTTTGCAGGAATATTGGTAACTTTTACAACATTATCAATTTCTGTCTGCTCATACTCAGAGTATGCATAGTAAGGATTTGGTACAACTCGCATAAGATCAAGTGCTGATTCAAGTGCACTTTGTTCTTGTTTGCTTGGTGCGAACTTAGTAAGATCAAATTCATACAATGGATAGCCATTGTTATCACCTGTTGCATTATAAATTTGATAAGGAGTTTTTACACGAAGCTTGAACGTAAGATCACTTGGTGGAATATGACCTTCAGTTTTTGGATTGAAAGCATTGTCCAACATCGTAGTACCTTCGGCCATATGCATCATTACCGACCAAATTACATTTTTGTCTCTGAATAAGAAGAACCCGGCTTGTGCTGCTGATGGTGTAGCATTGTATTTTGCAATTACAGATGTACAAGAATCATAATTTTGATTTGTTACATAAATTGCATGTTGTCCACCCAATACCGCTGCGAGGAAAAGATTCGCCTCTCCAAATACAGGGATACCACTTGGTGGTGCTGCCTGTCTTGCATTTGTCGGATTAAACAACATATCATTTCCTGTATTTGAACCAGGGAAAATGTTTACATCATAGAACGCTCCATTGTAGAAAGAATTTTCACCAAAGAAGATATTCAAACGCTCACCTGTTTCAACATCATAAGCATAGCCTGGGAACCATGACATACCTGGATTGGCATTATCAATATTACCATCTTTGTCGCGACCTGGTTGATTGCGTTTCCAATCTACACTACCCTTACCACTAGGTATGGTTAGACCTAATCCTTCAGAGTGATAACGTGTAGCAGTTTCTGTAACTATACAACGACTCCACTTGGATTTGTCTTGAGTAATCACAACGTTAACATTTCTGGTTTGGCTTAGTAGACCAGCATAATTGATAACGTTATTTCTCCAAGTTTGAGCATATCCAATTCCCTGTGTAGCATTCTCAACCTGAGTAGTGGTTACAATAAATTCACCACTCAAATAATTAGGATGAGGAAGGTTAAAAGGATGCCAACCTTCGGCAACTTTAGAGAAGTCCTCATCTGGGTCTAAGGTCTGATCTTGTTGTGAATTACCGGTTTTGAGGTAATCGAATGGTGGAGCTGCATCTTTAACACCTACAAACCATTTTTTCTTGGTCGTATCGGCATATTCAACAGAACTTCCAACATAACCACTTATGCCTCCTGCACCTGGTGCTGAGATTTTCTCAACAACCATAGAGATACCGAGTTCAGGAACATATTGCTCGTAGTTTACAGTCAGAGGCTGATAAGATGACCAGAAAGCAGTTGGATTACTCTCTTCTTTCAAAATCCAGAAAAGCGAATCGGCCAATGCAGTGCGACCTGTTGGAGGATTTGGACTAAGTACAACTCCGGCTGAAGTGGTATCGCGGGTCCATTGATAAAACTGATCGCTTACGTAAAGTTTAAATTTACCAGGAGCAACGCGAAGTGGATCAACAACTTTTACATCGATTGGACCTTTGCCTTCGGCATAAGTAACCTGACCGATTGAACCATTGCTTAAAATTTCAGCTTCAGCTGCAGCAGGGTCTGCAAAATCAAGGAATAAACCACCTCCGTTACCTTTGCCATCGATGCGGGTAACTTCAGGTCTGTCGCCGTATGATGAATTTAACACCACACCGTTGTACTCAGGGCTATTCGGACGAGGAATACCGGTATAAACGCGGAAGTTACGACGTCCTTGCAAATATGGTGTTGCCTGACCAGTATTCAAAGTTGCATTGTAAGCCAAATACTCGTTGTGACCATAAGCTACTACACAGAAATAGTATGATTTATGGTTTACAAGTTTTGGATTCTTTTCGGTAAACTTATCCTCTTTTACCTGGAAAGTATGTTTGATACCTTTGTTTTCACCATCTACCATAATTGTTGGAATGAAGGCACTAACATCAGGGTCATTAAATGCTTCCCAGTTTACAATTTTATCAATATCATCTTGTAAATCTACCTGATAAATCATACGAGCTTTTTCAGGATTTTCAAGGTCTGTAACAGAAATATTTTCACTTACAACCTGATATACCTTATAACCCTGGAAGGTATAAGCAGTATCACCCCCAAAGCCACGAAGACGTGCTGGTGATTCTGAA
>JBILRK010000291.1:0-4158 GCA_044372705.1 Saprospira sp.
GACAGGCTTCTATTTAAATGATCTGCATGCTGCGATGCATCCCATTTTCCTTTTAAAGCCTTATCAAATTCTCCTTCGGTCATGACGCTGAGCTCATTGATGAAGGCAGCGTATGATTTCACCAATTCTTCTATGATTTTATCTTTTTGCATTGTTTTATTTTTTTAACCAACCTGTAATACTAAGCCTATTATTTTGAGCAGATAATACCTCGTGCGGAATAAGATGACTTGGAAAACAGACTGCCCTGCCTAAAAGCGGTAATATTTCTACAGTCTTATCCTTCAAATACAACTTCAAATGCCCCCCATCTTCTTCTGTCCAATCGGGATTGAGATAAACAATCAATGAGAATTGTCGGCTTTTATCATTGACAAAACTATCAAGATGTTTACGATAAAAACTTCCCTTTGGATAGCAGGCATAATGAAATTCAAAATGCTGCAATCCTGTAAAACAACTGCGGTTTAAATATTGTATAAAGTTATTTACAAGATTGAGGAATTCACACTCTAGCTTATTGTTGCTATCGGGCTCAATCCATAAAATGCAGTCATTTCTTATTTCTACATGTTGTCTTTGATGGTTTCCCTGTCCTATCGAAGCAGGGGAAAATTTATTTTGCTCAAATTCAGACAATAATTGCACTCTTAAGGCATGAGCAAAATCTTCGGGCAAAAAAGAATCACAGACGCCAAAATCATGATTGACGATACCCTCAATCAGCTGTTCGAATTTTTGTTCATAGTGACTCAGAACTGCCATTGATTCTGATATTTTAGAAATATTTTTGCCAAATTCAATGCATCGTCAATACCACGATGATGTGCGCCTTCAAATTCGAAACCTTCTTTTTCAACTGTATTTTTCAAACCTGGAGCATAACCAAGCCCTTTGATACGGGGATATTGATGCTTTAAACTGATATGGGCCTTTGTCCATTCATCATCCAACTCGTGCAATTGACAGTTTTTAGAAAAAGCCCTCTGATCGAAAAAACCCCAGGAGCAAAGCAGGTATTCTTCATCATCATTTAGTCCAATCCAATCCTGAAATTCACTTACAACAGCAGGAAAAGTTTCGGCACGATTCACATCAATTTGACTAATTCCTGTCAAGCTACGGCAAAAGTCACTTAGATTAGGGTGTATAATAGGACGGATAAAACTTTCAAATCTGCTATCAACTTTACCTCTCTCATTAATTTTAACTGCGCCAATTTCGATTATTTCCTGTGTGCGACCTTTCCTTTCCGTTTCGGTTTGCCAACAGGTTGCCTCCAGATCAAATATTATAAAGTTCATACTAATGTTTTTGTAAGGCATTTATGAAATCAGGCAAAAAATACAGAAGGCCATTTCAAAGGGTTGAAACAGCCTTCTGTCCTATTTTACAGAAAATTTATTCGTCGTCGTCCTCTTCTTCATCATCAGTTCCAGGGACTACATCTTTATCATCTTCGTCATCATCGTCGTCGTCATCATCATCATCATCATTAAGATCATCAACATCATAAGCGCTAACAGGTGCTTCTTTGAATGGCACTGCTTCTTCTTCTTCTTTTACACTGTCAAAAATCTCTTCATCGTCAGAACCGCTCATAGCGAAATCATCGCGGAGAACGCCTTCGCTATCGTAGTCTTCGTCGTCTTCGATTATTTGAACAGCTTCTCTGACTGTCATTCTAACCAGATAATAAATTTCTTCGGTTTCGAAAGGAAGTGCCGATACCCTTTTTCCATTGCGGTCAGTATAATACACCAAATGCTGGGCGAAACCACGCGGATAGGTCATTTTTATGCCATTCTTAATGTCTTCGGGCAGTGATTCGTAATCCTTGATTACTCTCTTTTTGGAATTCACGACTGTCTTTATTTTTATTTAAACAATAAATATTTTACTAAATCTCATTTGAGGGCGAATATAATACTACAAATGTATTTAAGGCATAAAAGTTGAAAAAAATTGAAGATTAACTTATATTTTTTAGCAATCAGCCCATTCAATCTGTATAACTAAAAGTTTTAACAGTATCTACAAAGCATTTCACCGCATCAAGCGGGGTATCTGGATTTACGCCATGCCCTAAATTTGCAATATGATGATTTCCAAAAGATTTCAACATGTCCACAGTACGTTTTTTAATCACAGGCAAATCGGCGTATAAGATAGAGGGGTCTAAATTGCCCTGCAAAACTGCATTTGCACCTAATTGAGCCCTTGCTGTCTCTACTGGCATAGTCCAACCCAAACCAATGACATTACAGTTTGATTCGGCAATTTGTGGTAATGAATGAAAAGCATCTTTGGCAAAAATAGTTACCGGAGCTAAAGGCTGCAGCGCAGCTGCAATTCGTTTGATATATGGCAAAGAAAATTCCCTGAAATCCTCTGCCGAAAGTACACCTGCCCATGAGTCGAATATTTGTACCAAATCGGCCCCGGCAGCTACTTTTCTTTTCAGATAGGCAATTGTAGACTCCGTAATAGCATCTAAAAGTGCATGAGCCATTTCGGGCGATCTGTACATCATTTTCTTGGCAGCCGAGAAATTTTTACTACCCTTCCCTTCTACCATGTATGCCATGATAGTAAATGGTGCGCCAGCAAAACCTAATAGTGGCACTCTTCCGTTCAATTCTTTCTTAGTAAGCGCTACTGCATCATACACATATTGCAGGTTGTCTGCGGCCTCATCCCCTTTAAGCAATTGTGTAATATCTTCTGCCTGTTGAATCACTTTTGGGAATATCGGCCCCCTGCTTTCAATCATCTCATAGCTTAGACCCATTGCTTCGGGGATAACCAAAATATCGGAAAATATGATTGCAGCATCAACATCCAGTTCATCTACAGGTTGAATGGTAACTTCACAGGCTAGCTCAGGCGTCTCTACCAATTCTTTGAAACCTGAAAGACGATTTCTTATCTCGCGATACTGTGGTAAAATCCTTCCAGCCTGACGCATCAGCCAAACAGGAGCCCTTTCGGTTTTTTCTCCGCGAGCGACACGGAGTAATAAGTCATTTTTAATCATATTAACTGTAAAAAACTATTTAAAGCGCTTAGAATTCATTTTTAGATCTGTAATATTTATACGTTTCAATTTGCGATCGATATGGACCTCTTGTTTCGTCTAAAAGATAATGATTATTCATTTCTTCATCAATAATTCTCGCTTTGACATTATCATTTAATTGAATTCCTATAAAATCGAGAATTTCCTGCCTTAATTCAGCATCATAAATTGGAAAGGCACATTCTATTCTGTGGTATAAATTTCTAGTCATCCAATCGGCAGATGAAAGATATATTTTTTCATCTCCCCCATTATTAAAGATATAAATCCTGGAATGTTCAAGAAAACGATCAATAATACTAACCACTTCAATATTTTCGCTGAAACCTTTTATCCCTGGAACAAGACTGCATATACCTCTTACTATCAGTTTAATTTTAACACCTGCATTACTTGCGTCGTAAAGTAAATCTATGATACGAGGATCTTGAATGCTATTTAACTTGAGGGTAATAGCAGCAGGCTTATCATTGCGGGCATATTCCATTTCCTTTTCAATCATATCATAAATGTTTTTACGCATTCTGAACTGACCAACAAGTAAGTGTTTAAATGGTTTTGGAGGCATAAGGCCACTTTCGAGATAATGGAATATCTGACTTACTTCTTCTGTAATGCGGGCATCGGATGTAAAGAAGCCAAAATCTTCGTAAATATTTGCTGTGTATTCATTAAAGTTTCCAGAACTCAGGTAGCAATATTCTTTTTCGACTCCATTTTCCATTCTGGTTACCATCAATAATTTAGAATGTACTTTTATTTCCGGTAAACTATATTTCACAGTTGCTCCCCACTCTTCGAGTTGTTCAGCCCAGTGGATATTAGCTTCTTCGTCGAAACGAGCTTTCAACTCAACAAAAACCATCACTTGTTTACCCGCTTCAATAGCCGAACGAAGTGCAGCTATAATCTGCGAAGTTTTTGCAACTCTGTATTGCAAAATCTTGATATGGGTTACATTGGGGTCGTGTACTGCCTGTTCCAGAAACCTGATTACATAACTATAGCGTTGATAAGGATAATGCAACATCTGGTCTTTTTTGGATATAACATCATACATACTGTTTTCCGATTCGAAG
>JBILRK010000290.1:0-4158 GCA_044372705.1 Saprospira sp.
AAATCAGGTCTTCGGGAACACTGTATTGCTTACCCATTTTGAGCCTGCTGTCATAGATTTCCAGGCTTTTCTGATAACATTTTTTAGCTTCAAGCGAATCGCCTTTTAGGTCAGTAAAAACACCTACAGCCTGCCATCCCTCGGCGAGAGCAGGTTCTACACTTAGCCTTCGGCGCATCAGTTCAAGAGCCTTGTTGGTGTCACGTCGTTCAAGATATATTGCAGATAAATTGCTCATGGCCAAGCCATAGTTTGGATCAATTTTTAAGGCCTCATTTAGCATGTAAAATGCCTCTTCAATCAATTTAATTCTTTGAAAATCATCAAGCGTTGGGTCCTGATTTGCTTTGATTTGCAGAATTGCCGCAGAGTCGCTCAGCATCTTAGCCATTGGATCTTTGGGCTGATATTCAGGTGAGGGTAACCATCCGCCTGTGCTTGCTTTTATTTCAGACTTGCTTTGTTTTTGGCTGTTTTTTGAACAGGAAACAAAAATCATTGCCAAGAGTAATATTAACGATAGTTTTTTCATCTTCTTTTTTTGCAAAAATAGGCTTATTTACAACAATAAACTTATTATCTATTACTGATTTTTTTGATGCTGTTAGTTAATGTTATTTTGTTTATATAGATGTTGAACATTGAAATTGAGTATCGACATAGATATACTTTGATCGATTATTTAAAAAATATTGGTTTAAAAGGATTTTATATTTATATTGTTGGCAAATTAAGACATGTTATCAAAAGATTGTTTTATTAATATATTATCAGTTTTAGTTAAAAAATTAGCAAAAAGATTCAATCTTTCAGACCTTAAACCTGATGAAGTTTTTCTAAAAATTAAATAATTACTTATATGCCTGATTACGAAAAAAAATCAGAAGAAAATCTGTCTAATCTGTCATCAGTGAATACTGACAATACTGGAAAAAGCAATGCAGTTGTCAATGAAACAGGTTTTGTGGATAATACTCCTGAAGCAGCAAAAGCCAAGGAGTTAGCCGAGCAATTGAGTATAAAAGAATCTCCGAAAAAAGGAAAATTTAAAGAAGTAGCTGATACAGCCTTAGAAATCATAAAAGGTAATAAAGTTTCCACTCCTCTTGGTGCAAGCCTGGCTAGAAGATTGGATCGCAAAGATCAGATTGCTTCTCCTGAAGAATTATTCACTGAAGATCAAATAAAAGCTCATTTGGGCAAATTTGCGAATGGTGCGCATACATGGATAACACCTGAAAAAAATAAAAAAATTAAAGAGGAATGGGGTTGGGGTATGGACCAAAACTTTGTTGGAACGATTGCTGAGGCAGATGGGCTATTGAGTAAAGCTCAAAGTGAAAAAGGAATTTTTACGTTGGAAGACGCATACGGTATTGATCACATGGAGCCATGGTCATGGGCCAACAAGGAAAAAAATCCTGAAAATGCCATGTGGCGTTATATAATTCCCAAACCTCAGGATTTTAATTTAAATATGGCAACCGGCAAAGAAAACGGTGCTTTTAAAGATATGTGGATCGCGGGTGGGAAAGCCCTTGGAGGAGCCAATGAAGCAGTAATTGATAAAGTTCCAATTGATAAACTTCTTCTGGATCTTAACGATGGTAATATTATTACTGAGGAAGTAAAATTTCCTAAAACAAACTTTTATTTTGACGAATACAGTAAAGATTAGCCATTATCTAACTAAAATTTGGTCTAGTTTTTTAAATCAAAGAAATCCTCCTCTAAAATGCCACTTGAAAAAATATCAGAAGAAAATCTGTCCAACCTGTCATCTGTAAACTCAGACAACAGCAGTAAAAGCAAAACAAATGCAAATTTAACAGGATTTGTTGATAACACCCGCGAAGCTGCAAATGCTAAAGAACTTCAAGGACAACTGAGTAGTAATAAACCCTACCAGCAGCAGATGAAACAGGAAATGGCTGAAAGGGTGGCTTTACCAGTAACTGATGTGGAGTCTCTTGCAAGAAGAATAACTGTTCCCGGATATATAGATGCTCTTACTGATGAGGATTCCATGGAAATTTTACAAACAGTCTTTGGTTCCAATTGGTTTCACGCTAAAGATGTATTATTGATGGATGCTTGGGGTTCAACCAAACCCAATCATGCTTATGGTTTGGCTTTAATGAAAAAATTCATCACACTCCGTACCAATACCTGGGCGGCTTTTGTGGCAAAAACAGTCCCTAAAATTGTTGCCGCAGTTGACAGGATGAAGATTGATACTGCATTTACTGACTTGGTAAACCCCGCAGAGTTAGAGAAGAATCTTAAGTTGGGTGTTCCCGCCGGCTCTGATGCACTTACAGCTGATATTGATATTCCATTAAAAGGAGAGAACACAGAAATTGGACTAAATGTGCTCAATGGAGCTTTCGCTACAGAATTTGGTGTTGAATCGGGTACCTTGTTCGATATTAATCTTTATGCATCCGACTGGATGTTTGCTGGTAATCAAATAGCGGGCGAAAATGGCGTAGTTACTTACTTACCTAAAGAGGAGTTTGCCAAAGATCCTGCAACAGGAAAGGGCTTTGAACTAGATGCTGCCGGAATCGCAAAAAAAGATAGTCAAAACGAAATTTGGTCAATGGTGAAAATTCGCCGCAATATGGCCGATGATGTTGAATGGGCCGAATATAAAACTGCCATACTTTCTCAAATAACTGATGATAATGAACGGCAGGATACTGCAAAAAAATGCGCTGTAGTAGAACAAGAATTCGCTAAATTTGATAAATCCGTAAAAGATAGAATAGAGCTGATGTTTGGTGCTACTGATGCAGAGATGGATCACTACAAAAAGGAAGCTGCAACAACAACTGCCTCGAATAGTATTTATGAGGAAAAAGCTTTAATGATAAAAGCTTTGCGACTTGAGATTAAAAAAATGATCGGATTAGAGCAAGCTCCGAGTGTTATTGAGGCAAGGGTTCTTGCATTACACAAGTTAATCGCGGAGAGCTTGACTTATGCTAATGAAGTGTATGCTACACAAGGCGCAGTTTTACACACTGTTTATGGTAAGCAGGGCGCTGATAAAGAAACCATAGCTCTGAAAACCGGCAAAAAGGCAGATGGTAGCGTGGCTAATGTAGATTTAGGATTGGCAGGTGTAACAGAAAGGGATGGAATAACGGGCGTTAAATATGCACTTCGAAGTGAAATGTATTTGCAGTCAGCCAACGAAAATGTTGGCGATACTTTACATTCACTCAATCATTATGAAAAAAATGGTCCTTATGGTGCTTATAGAGCCGGTAAATACTTGGATCGATTGGTAGAGGCTACTGTATTTTTACTTGGTATAGATAAAGCAAAAGCATTGCCGGGTTATGCAGTACTTGCCGAAATTGCACAGAAAGCAGTAAAAGAGAAAAAAGGGGAGGATGGTAAAATTAGTGCAGGAAGTGACCCTATGGTACTAACAGTAGAAGGCTCTTATTTTAAAAATAAAACGCCTGAAGACCTCTTAGAAATAAAAGTCTTGACAAAAGCATTCGGTGTAGCAATGACGACAACCTATAAAAATGAGATAAAAGCTGGCCGTTGAGGAAATAGATTATAAATTTAAATAATTAATTATGTCCAACTGGATTGATATTTTAGAAACAGATATAGAATCTTTTAACCAAAAAATTGAATCGATTAAGGCTTCGGAAAGAACTATGTTTAGAGGCCAGAATTTGTCAGGTATAGATTTGAGAAAAGCAAATTTGAGCAATTGCGACCTTAGCAATGCCAATTTGTCAAACTGCATAGCCGAAGGTTATAAACTCAGTGGATGCCGATTGAAGGGAACTAATCTGCAAGATCTGAAACTGGCCGATAATCATTGGAAACCAATGCTTGAGCAAATTCAATTGCTTTGGAAAGGAGCAGCCGATTGGGCTGAGTTTCGCGCTAACAGCCGACCAGCAATGCTAAATGGTGTCTGTTTTTCTGATTTTGAATTCAATAAATATGATCTTAGCAGCCTTTCTTTTATCAGCGCTAATTTCAATCGTGTATGTTTTAAACATACAAATTTGAACGATACTTCTTTCAGGTCAGCTTCAATGATAGAAACATCATTTGAAGATATCAATCTAAAAAATACAGAATTTATTGAAAGTCAATTAAAAAGATCTAAATGGTCAAATGTGA
>JBILRK010000292.1:0-4155 GCA_044372705.1 Saprospira sp.
GAAGGTGGAATCGGCGGTACAGATATTTGGAGAAGCAAGTTATCGGCAAATGGAGTTTGGGGAGAACCCGAAAATTTAGGAACAACCATCAATACAGAAGGTGACGAAGAAACCCCTTTTATTGCTCCCGATGGTATTACACTTTATTTCAGTTCTACCGGACATCCGGGAATGGGTGAGGCCGACTTGTTCATGAGTATACTCAAAGAAGATGGCATTTCATGGTCAACTCCGCTCAATCTGGGCGAAACCATCAATTCTCCTTTCAGGGAGGCGGGTTTGGTGATTTCTGCTGAAGGGAGAGCCTATTTCGCTTCTGCACGTTCAGGCAAAGGCTCTTTGGATTTATATGAAAATCATTTAATCGGAACCTATAAACCTAGAATAGATGCCGTTTTGCTGGATGCCTTTGTAATTGACGATGAAACACAGAAGCCTTTGGAAGGCGCCACTGTAAGGGTAAGAAGCTCCAACAAAAGTATTGGTAATTTTACTACGGATAAAGACGGGCGCTTTTTTATTTGTGTGCCAAGCGGCGCTTCATATTCCTATATCATTGAAAAACCTGGCTTTGACAGTAATGTGAATGCAGACTATTTTGAAAAAATTGAAGGAGAAAACAGTAAGCTCGTTGAAATTTTTATGACCAAAGGTGGCAAAACCAAAGAAACAGTTTTGGTAGAACCAACTGCAGAAGATACAGTGACAACTCCTGAAATTGCAGAAATTATTGCGGCAGTTGATTCAGCCAAAGTTGAAAGTCCATACGCGCAGATTCTTAAAAAAGTCGATTGGGACAAGTTTAGAGAAAATATGCCAAGAACCAGAATAAGAAAGAATCTTTCTCTTTATTTTGATGTGGATACTATGGGCGTAAATGATATTCATAAAGAGGCTATTTTGAAAATAATTGCACAATATGATGATCCTTTCTCCCTTGATGTGCAAGTTACCGGTTTTGCCGATGATGATGGCGATGCAAAATTCAATGATTATGTCTCTGTCATGAGGGCTAAAAGCGTAGCCGATTTTATGATACTGATTGGAATGACAGCCGATCAAATAACATTTGAAGGTAAGGGGAAGCAAACATCAAATATGGCAAAGCATCAGAACCGAAGGGTGGAAATTTTGGTAACAGATTAGCCTTTATTCTTTAAAGCATTGGCATTTTCTGCATTTTCTGAATTCAGAACTATACCAATTCAATCCATATTCACTGTGTTCAATTAAGCAGGGATTTTTTCCATTTTTTGTAATAATTACAAAACGACGTGAGGATCCGCTTTGCCAGATTTCTTTTTTATCAGGAAGGAATTCAAGGATATTATTTTTTAAAGTCCATTTTCCCTCGCTGTGTCGGTCGCAGTCGCAATTTGATTTATAATTGTGGAAACTGAAGCTGCCATCTGCCCTCATCTCTATTTCATCCTGACGTTCGCGCATAGGAGTAGGACTGAATGTATAGCATCCGAATGCCTTTCCATTGCTAATCAGCTCTGAACTGTAATTGATGTAATCCAAATACTTTAAATCGTTTCTTTTGTCGAGATGTCCATGCCAATAGTCGGCATGCCAAAGTTCATTGCCATCAGCATTATAAACTATATGCATCCCGTGCATATAACCATACTTGTCATACTCAGAGTCGGCCTTCATGCTGCCATCAGCGTAGAATTGTTGAGCATAAGGTTTATTGCCAAAATTGTAAAAGCTTAGCGCTAATTTGTTCGTGTCATTTTTGTAAAAAGCCTCATAATAGCCTTTTGGCAAAGAACTAGGTAATAATAAAATAAAAGTATCCGATTCAATATAGCTGTTGAATCGGTAACTGTTGCCATGCCTTAGGTTTATTTCTGTCAGTTCGATATCATTACGGTTGAGTGTATCGAAAGGAAGAAAATTAATTTGAGCAAAGCTCGTTTTCTCAAAAAGAAAAAGGGAAATTATAAATAAGAGAATTCTCATTGCGTTGTTTAAAACGCAAATTTATCAATTATTTACCTTGTTTTGCCTCATAAAGCACATCAATTTGCTTTTGAATTGCTTCTGATTCCTCAATTTTACGAGCATAGGCTTTTAAATCTCCTGAACGCTGAATATCTCTAGCCTCTTCCATGATTTGGAGATATTTTTTTTCAAGTTGTTTAATCGGATCTTTTTTGAATAAGCTGAACATAGTTTTATATTTATTCATTCAACAGCTAATCAATCTTATTTGTTCTCTGATTAAACGATAGTTACAATTTTTATAAAATAAATGTTGAATCTAACTGCTGAGAATAAACTACTATTCAAAAGAAATACTGTTTAAGTTGTAATATTTAACATCAAAATATAAGCAGCACAATCTATGCTAACAAATAATTAGAGATTAAACTGGATTTTGGGGATAAATGCTTTGAAACGAAAGTTGAACAGCTACATTTTATCAAAATGAAAATAGTTTTAAATTTATTGAAGCCCTCAACATTTTTACTTGTACATAAATTGTTTAATTTTGCTTTGTATTTGACCAAAACTAAAAACAGCTAATGAGTTTTAAAACAAAGATTAAGAATTTTTTTAGAGAAATATGGTTGTTCCTTAGTACGCCATTTGTCCTGAAAAACCTAGGGTATATGATTGGAGGAACAATTTTGTTTTTTCTATTGGTATTTTACTTTTTTTTACCAGGTTATACCCGACATGGTGAGGAGGTGAAAATTATTGATGTCACTAATTTGACAGTTGAACAGGCAAAAAAATCGCTGAAAGGTCTTAGACTAAAAATGGTCGTAGCTGATTCAACTTATTTGCCTAATAAAAGTCCTGGTATCATAGTTGAACAAAGTCCACTGCCTGGAAGCAGAGTGAAGCCAAAACGCACCGTATATGTTACTGTTAACGCTTCTCAGCCACCTAATGTTGAGCTTTTTTACAATCAGGTAATTGGTCAGCACTTAGAGCAAGTGACCCGAAAGCTGAAAAGTATGGACTTAAAAATTGGTAAGCTCAAATATATTCCTGGTAAGGCAGAAAATACCGTTTACTCAATCTCCTTAAGTGGCAGGCTACTCTTTGTTGAAGTAGATCCAGGAAAAGGAGGTAGGCCTAAAGAAGCACAAAATATACCAAGAGGTTCATCTGTTGATCTGGTGCTATTCAAGGGTAGGGAGGCAGAACTTCAGGAAATACCCGATTTGATATGTAACACCTATGAAGGGGCAAATTTGCTCATAGGCGGTAATGAATTCTATATAGGTACCGTCAACATTGGATCTTCAGTTAAAAGAGACACGCTTGGTGCTTATGTAGTAAAGCAATATCCAAGACCAGGTGAAATGGTGTCAATGGGAACGGGGATTGATATTTGGCTCGAAAGATCAAAGCCAGAAGAATGCGAAGAGGATTAGTGAATTCCATTTAATTCCTTTTTGTAATAAATAACTCCAAATAAAAGGGGCTGCTCGAATCTAATTGAGCAGCCCTTTTTACATTTTTTTATAAGCTATTGGATCCTATTTGATATTTTGTGGTATATCAGGTCCATTATTACTTTCAAACATAGGAGTTCCTTTAAAATCATAGCCTAGTATAACCTCTGTTGCTCCTACGCTATAGTTCTGAAATCGGGCAGTTGATACATCAAATGAAACCAATAAGGGTATTGAGTTGTCAAAAACAAATTTCGATTGGAAAGATATGAAACCGGGATTTCGGTAAAAACATCCAAAAGCCAGCTGATCATTCAATAAACGGAGCGTTACGCCTCCATCTATCTGAGGCATAGGGCCTTTTACATATTTTACCATCACAGAAGGCTCAATAATCATTTTCTTTTCAGGAATACGGAATTTATAGCCCCCAGTCAAGAAATAATGTCTGTAACCCTTTCCAAGAGGATCGCGGCCTGTAGGATTTGCTCCAAAATCGATTTGTGTCTGTATGAGATTTGGTGCAGAGAAACCCACATAATAGTTTCGGCTGTAAAGATAAAGGCCAAATTCGGCATCTCCACTCCATACAGCCTCGCTTGCATTGGCTACTGCAGCATCATTGTCTTGTACAAAGGTGATGGTTCTAGTATTGATGCTATTTCTCACCACTCGGGCTGCCGCACCAATTGACAAACGCATATCATCATTGATGGGAATGTGAAAGGCATAAGATGTT
>JBILRK010000294.1:0-4114 GCA_044372705.1 Saprospira sp.
TTGGCAGCGCTCTTTTTCCATCCAAATATTCCAAAAGGCAAATGAGCGGAAGTTCACCATCATCGAGGCTTATAAAATCGAGGTAGTTAAAAACCCTTTCTTCGCTCAGGCGGCGCAACTCGGTATTAGGAAAACCGCCACCCATCACTATTTTGATTGACGGATAATGTTTTTTGATGTATTGTCCGCATTTTAAAGCGCCGAAAAGATTGCCTGGAAAGGGCACCGATAGACAGATCAGACTGGGTTTTGATTCTTGTATGTAATTATCAAGAATTTCGAGCAGCAATGTAGTCAGAATCGTTTCGGGAGCCTGAAGTGCTGCTTCCATTTTATCGAAATGCGTGGCAGTTCGGCCCAGTCTTTCGGCGTAACGACTGAACCCGAAATGTGGATCGATGGCTTCTTTTATTAAATCGCCCAGGTCTTCGAGATATTTTGTCGCCAAATGTCTAGCCCTATCTTGTATGCCCATGCTGCCAAAGGCCCAATCGAGGTCTTCTGAATCGGCAAAACGGCCTGCCTCTGGCAGATAAGAGCCTGCACAGATACTGTGTGCGAGGGTTGGATTTTTATGCTGTAAAAAGGAGATAACAGGCTCAATGCTGTTGAGATAATCTTCACGCAGGCTGTAAATACGGTAGGCATTTTCGCTGAGTTCAATATCTGAATCATCTAGAAAATCAAAGATTTGCTGCAAACCCGCTCGGGAAAAAAGCCTTAATATGACATCGATTCCCAAATCGGCCTGATGCGACTCAATGCCCACTGTGTTGAGAAAGCCTTTGATGTAGGCTGTAGCGGGGTAAGGTGTATTGAGCTGTGTAAAAGGCGGGGTAAGCAGAAGTAGTCGCTGCGGCATCTTTGATAAATTTGAACAAAGATAGGAAATTTGGAGAGAGGAAAATATAGCCTTTGTTAATTTTCAAATGCCATTTGTATTTATGATGAGGTTTCACGCTATGTCTGTTATAATTTCTAACTACAGCTTTTCTGCATCAGCAAAAATTAGAACCAAAATATTTTGCTAATTAGGAATCGGATTCCTAATTTTACAAAATGGAAAAAATTAAAAGAGCAGCTGCTACAAAAATAAAGGAAGCACTTGGAAAATATCCGATTGTTGCACTTATCGGTCCTAGACAATCGGGCAAAACAACCCTATGTAAAATGATAGCCCCGGATTTTAGCTATGTAAATTTGGAGGATATTTCAATTCGTGACTTTGCCAAAACAGACCCTAAAGGTTTTTTGGAGACTTACAAGGGCGGCGTTATTATAGATGAAATTCAATATGCGCCTAATTTGTTCTCCTATTTACAGGTTTATACCGATGAGCGTCAGCAGAATGGGGAATACATCATTAGTGGTTCTCAGAATTTTTTAATGATGGAAAATATTTCTCAGTCCTTGGCGGGCAGGGTTTCCCTTTTTAATCTCTTGCCATTTACTGTTGATGAGTTGAAAAGCGGTGGTTTTGATTTTGAAAGTTGGGAAAATTATCTCCTGCAGGGCTCCTATCCCCGGAAATGGGTAAATGACATAGAAGCAGCTGATTTTTATGAAAATTATCTGAGAACTTATGTAGAAAGGGATGTAAGAATGCTTAAAAACATTACAAATCTCGACCTGTTTCAAAAATTTATTCAAGCCATTGCAGGTAGAACCGGACAATTATTTAATCAGAGCAGTTTGGGAAATGAGTTAGGTCTGGACAATAAAACAATAGACTCTTGGATGAGTGTTTTGGAGGCTTCTTTTATAGCTTTCAGGCTTAAACCTTACCACAAAAATTTTAATAAAAGGCTTGTAAAAACACCAAAAATTTATTTCTATGATACAGGCCTGTCGGCTTATTTACTGGGAATACGCAGTTTACAAGACCTTGAACTTCATTTTGCAAAAGGACAATTATTCGAAAATTTTATCCTGCTCGAAAAAATTAAAAAAAGCTGGAATCACAAAACACAGGAAAAGTTCTTTTTCTGGCGGGACAGCACTGGCAATGAAGTTGATTTACTCATCGAGCGCGGACAAGAATTATTGGCTGTTGAGATTAAATCGGGTAAAACGGTCAATACCGAATTTTTCAAAAACCTGCATCATTTTAAAAAAATCAAGGCGGATGCCTCCTGTTTTTTGGTTTATGGTGGCAATGAAATACAGAAACGCAGCGACTGTACTGTTTTGGGATTTAATAAACTGGAAATGGTTTAATCTTTTCATACTCAATCAAAAACTGCCGACATCTCAAGGATATCGGCAGTTTTTATTTATTTAACAGCATTCTTAACTACGTTTCTCAAATCCTCAAATCATCCCTTTCACTGCCGCTATCGCCGCTTCCAAGCCCTCCGGATTTTTCCCTCCGGCAGTAGCAAAGAAAGGCTGACCACCACCACCACCATTGATGGCCTTGGCTGCTTCTCGGATGAGTTGCCCTGCATTAATGCCTTTGGTTTCTGAGAGTTCGCGGTTGAGATGGATGGTAAGCGTGGCTTTGTCGGGTGCATCACTTGCTCCTAAAACGACCAGGGCATTAGGATGTTGTTGTGTAATCTCCGCACAAAGCTGTTTGGTGGCATCCTTGTCAGAAACGCTGATAATGCCGCTGACAAAGAGGACATCGCCAATTTGGACGGCATTTTTCAATAGATTGTCTTTTTCACCCTGCGCCTGTTTTAGCATTAACTCTTCAATGAGTTTTTGCTGCTTTTTCTGTTCATCGAGCAGATTATCAAGCGTTTTCAGCAAGTCTTTAGGATTGTTGAAACGTGCACGAACTTCGCTTAGTTCCTGATTCTCGCTGCGCATCAGTTCTTCTGCAGCATCGGCAGTGAGGGCAATAACACGGCGTACGCCGGCAGCAATAGAAGTTTCTTCTTTGATTCTGAAAAGTCCGATCGAACCGGTATTTTTCACATGGCAACCGCCACAAAGTTCTTTCGAATAGGCATCGTCGAAGGTGATAACACGAACCGTTTCGCCGTATTTTTCGCCGAAAAGCATCATTGCTCCTGTCTTTTTAGCCTCTTCAATCGGTAGCTGACGCTGTTCTTTCAGGGATATATTTTCACGGATTTTTTTGTTAACAATGCGTTCAACGGTATCAATTTCTTCCTGAGTCATTTTGGCAAAATGCGCAAAGTCGAAACGTAAGATCTCATCGCTTACAAGTGATCCCTTTTGCTGTACATGTGTACCCAAAACCTGGCGCAGTGCTGCATGTAACAGGTGCGTAGCCGAGTGGTTATTTTCGGTCAGTCGGCGTTTTTCAGAATCGACTGTTGCTTTTACGCTGCTGTCTGGATTAGCAGGCAGCTTGCTGCAGATGCTCAGAATCAGGTCATTTTCCTTGCGTGTATCGATGATGTCGATTTTTTCATTGCCAAACCAAAGCCAGCCGCTGTCACCAATCTGTCCACCTCCTTCAGGATAAAAAGGCGTTTCTTCCAGCACCAGATGATAATAGGTATTTTTCTTTTCCACCACTTTGCGGTAGCGCAGCAGGCGGGTTGTATTTTCCAATTGGTCGTAACCGACAAAGCCAGTAGGATTGCCCGGAGAAACTTCGGTCCAGTTACCTGTTTCTTTTTCCGCATCGCGTTTTGAGCGGTCTTTTTGTTCCGATAGGGCTGCTTCGAAACCGCGTTCGTCCACTTCAAAGCCTTTTTCTTTGCCAATGAGCATAGTGAGGTCAATCGGAAAACCAAAAGTATCATAAAGTTCAAATGCTACTCTACCATCGAGGGTTTGCCCTGGAGCGGCTACTTCATCAAGTCGTCTAAGGCCATTAGCCAATGTTTTCAGGAAGGATTCCTCCTCACTTTTGATTACCTGTGCAATGAAATTCTCCTGAGCTTTCACCTCGGGGAAAACGCCATCGAACATATCGGCAACAATTGGTAAGAGTTGGTACATCAAAGGTTCTTTGATACCCAAAAAACTGAAATAATAACGCACAGCACGGCGAAGTACCCTACGCACAACATAGCCCGCACCATTGCTCGAGGGCAATTGTCCGTCGCCGATTACCAAAGTCACCGCCCTGATATGATCGGCAATCACGCGCATGGCAATGTCAGTTTTAGCGTCGCGCTCATAACTGCCTGTG
>JBILRK010000295.1:0-4110 GCA_044372705.1 Saprospira sp.
GGTTTTTGCATCCTCGATCCAATCAATATATTCCCGCTTACAGGAATTACTGAATTTTTCAAAAGTCAATTTGGCTATGGGTTCTTGCTCCAATTTCTGTTGAAAATATGCCGGAATCTCTGGCGTCACCGTTATTTTCTTTTTCTTGTTTTCGGCAGCTAATTTAACTTTCTTTTTGCCCGCTTCAGAAAGTTTCATAGCCTGAGTGATATATTTTTTGAGCATCTCATCCGAAGGCAAGTCGCTGAGCGATTTTAATTGGCCTAATTGCCCCATTGCTGTTTTGCCAATCTGTTGTAAAATTTTATCGGGGTCTTCCATCTCATTTCCAAGCCAAAATCCAAAGCTGCAATGTCTTTTAAAGGCCGACATACTACAAAGTATCTGTCCCTGATATTCAAAATTGGGAAAACCCCACTTAATTACTTCAACAATCTCGGGACAGCTTGTGTGAACCAACTCGCGCAAATGGTTTAAGATATCTTTTGCAAAATCGGCTGAGGAATTTATGTATGAATCAACCTCTTGTAATCTTTTCATATTAAGACTTTTAGAACACAACTCAAATAGAAAATTTAAAAAAAAGTGAATAAACTATGACTGGCATGGCAAAACTTTTTTGGCAGTCATCTCTTCCCACATTTCTATCAAATTCAGTTGATTGTCATATTTTGCACTGAAGGCAAAATTGAGATTTTTATCCACATATTGGTAAATCAACAAATCTGTTGGAGGCGTATCTATCTTATCCAGCATCTCCGCATCGATCCATTCCAAGAGGCCCTCTTCGCAAAAAGGAGCCTCTATTGCATCAATATCAGCAAGGTAGATATATGAAATCCAATTGTAATCAGCTGGTGAGGACTCGGTAAGCATACCGCAAAACCTTGGATGTTCTATTCGAATGCCTGTTTCCTCATAGGTCTCTCTGATGGCACATTCAAAAGGAGTCTCATAGGGTTCCAACCTTCCACCTACGGGCAAATACTTACCTATATTGGGTGCCTTGCCTCTTTTCAACAGCAAGTAGCGACTGCCGGATTTTAAAATTACCATTGCGGCAATTTTTTTTATTCCCTCCATCTTATTGCCATTCAAAACTGATAAGCTGTTTAATATCGGGGTGCAGGCTAAGGGCCACCGGACAGGTTCTGGCTGTATTTTCCAGAATTTTTATTGATTTCTCGTCAAAATCTCCGGCCGGCATTATCACCTTTATATGAATTTCAGAAATGCGCCTGGGTTCAGATACCATCACTTTTGTAACTTCTAATTCGGCTCCGTCTATATCCCATTCATTTGCCCTGGCTTTAATGCCCATAACCGTAATCATACAGGTTGCGAGCGATGTTGCTGTAAGGTCAGTAGGCGAAAAAGCCTCACCGCGTCCATTATTATCAGTTGGAGCATCCGTAATGATGGATTGTCCAGATTGGAGATGTGTGCAAGTGCTACGCAGTGCTCCATTGTAAAAAACTTTCGATGTCATAAAATAAAGCGTTTGACTTAGAGTTAAATATTGAGCAGATTTATAAGATTATTTAATCGGTACTTTTGGGGGGCGCATCTAAAAATAAATATATTTGTTGAAATTCTCGCTAAGTTTTCTGATATTTAAGCATCACAGGCTCGCTTAATGTTAATGTTTGTTAAAATTGATTTTTTTGCAACTCAAATTTGTTCACTTAGCATTAGACTTGCATCTTTATTAAATAATTCAAAGAAATACAATAAATAATACCCAACCTATGTTTCGTAAGCTTTCAATTTTAGTGGCTGTCTGCTGCATTTCAATTGCCTTTCGCTGTTATGAACCTGCAAATCAGGAAATGCAGATCAGAGAAGATTTGGACAACCGCGAGCAGCTTTTGATGGAGGTACTTTTACAAAGTCTGAAATACAACCATTATTCGCCCGAGGATATCAATGACAGTTTCTCAAAAAAAGTTTTTGACCTCTATCTGAAAAGACTCGACAACAGCAAAAGATTTTTCCTGAAAGATGACATTAAACTGTTCGAGGCATATCGCAACAGTCTCGATGAAGCTGCTTTGAATGGCAGTTTTGAATTCTTTGATGTTGTTAATAAAACTTTCGATGAAAGATTAACCTTAGTAAAAACTTATTACGAAGAGTTTCTTTCTCAGCCTTTCGATTTTAATAGCAATGAGTCTTTCGAAACCGATGGGGAAAAACTTGAGTTTGTAAACTCAAAAGAAGAACTTAAAGAACGCTGGAGAAAATACCTGAAACTTCAGATTCTTGCTCGCGTTCAGGAAAGACTTGAAAATCAGGATAAAGCTAAGGAAAAAGGCGATAAAGATCTTGAAATCAAAACTACTGAAGCACTCGAAAAAGAAGAAAGAGAAAAGCTCCTTAAAAATTTGAATACCTGGATAAAAAATATTGAAAAAGAAACCAGGACTGAGCGTATCAATACCTATATCAATACTTTTACCAATGCCCACGAGCCGCACTCTGGCTATTTTCCACCACTCGATAAAGAAAATTTCGATATCAGAATGTCTGGAAAGCTCGAAGGAATAGGTGCTCAGCTGCGCGAAGAAGATGGCTTTATCAAAGTAGTAAATGTAGTACCCGGCTCAGCATCTGCACGTCAGGGAGAATTGGAAGTGAATGATAAAATCATTAAAGTTGCCCAGGGTTCTGAAGAACCAGTAGATGTGGTTGACATGCGTATCGATGATGTTTTACCAATGATTCGCGGAAAAAAAGGGACTGAAGTTCGCCTTACTGTCAAAAAAACAAGCGGTGAAGTAAAAGTGATTCCTATTATTCGCGATGTAGTGATTCTGGAAGACAGTTATGCAAAATCGGCAATAATTGAACACAGTAAACTTGGTATAAAAGTCGGCTTGGTAGATTTACGCAGCTTTTATGCGGATTTCGAAGACCCTAGAGGCCGTCGTTGCGCCAAAGATGTCAAAGCAGAAGTTGAGAAATTGGTTGATGAAAAAGTGGATGGCATTGTCATTGACCTCCGTTTCAATGGTGGTGGTTCCCTGCAGGATGTTGTTGACATGACTGGTATTTTCCTCGACAAAGGTCCTATTGTACAGGTAAAAGGCAAAAATGGCAGTCCATTTGTTTATGAGGATAAGGATCCTTCTGTTACATACAAAGGTCCGCTCGTAATATTGGTAAACTCCTTTTCTGCCTCAGCTTCAGAAATCATGGCTGCTGCACTTCAAGATTACGGAAGAGCTGTTATTGTTGGAACTTCACCCTCTACCTTCGGAAAAGGAACAGTTCAAAGATTCTTTAGCCTCGATGCCATCGTACCAGAAAGATTCAGAGATTTGGGCGAATTGGGCAGTGTAAAAATTACCATTCAGAAATTTTATAGAGTAAACGGTGGTTCTAATCAGCTAAAAGGTGTTATACCTGATATTATTTTACCGGGTGCTTACAGTTATATGACAGTAGGTGAAAAAGAAGAAGATTATCCAATGGCTTGGTCTGAAATAGGAAAGGCCGACTACAAAGAAAGTGGCGAAGCCATGAAGCATATGGATAAAATCAAAAAGAAAAGTGCTAAAAGAGTTGCTACTAACAAGACTTTTCAGCTAATTGATGAAAATGCTAAATGGCTAAAATCGAGACAGGATGAGAGTAGCCTTCCGCTCAGTTTCAAAGCTTACGATGCAGAACAGAAAGCAATCGATAAAGAAGCCGAGAAATATAAAAACATCAATAAAGATATTGAAGAACTATCTATCAAAACCCTTAAAGCTGACAAAACATATATTGAGTCGGACACCTTGCGTGCCAACAGCATGAAAACCTGGCACAAGTCGCTCAAACAGGATGCCTACCTCGAGGAGGCCTCATACATAATTTTCGACTGGAAAAAAGGAAAATAAAGCCGACTAAGTCAAAGCAAAAACAGCCCTCAAATTAGATTGAGGGCTGTTTTTTTTATTTTCTATTCAGTCTTTATTATTAAAAACCTTTCTTATCGTTGAACAATCTCTTTTCCGCTATGAAAGTACCGAATGGTACAAGGGAAACAAGAAAAACCAATGCTGTTTTTGCAATTGACCATTTTAATTGAAAAAATAAGATCAATACCAAGAGGGAATATAGCGA
>JBILRK010000296.1:0-4107 GCA_044372705.1 Saprospira sp.
GAATGTCTTTGGCTGTTATTCTTACTACAGAAACTCTGGTATCTGTTTGTGATTCTTCTCTTTGGGAGGTAACTTCAACGGTCTCTGTCTTTAAAGAAGAAGGAACCATCGAAATATTGAAATTTAGCATCTTTCCTGTCTCAACGGTAATTTCTACACCAACACTGTCGTAGCCCACAGCACGGCACTGTAAAAGGTATTTTCCCGGGGGAACACTGGCAATAGTATAAAATCCATCATCTTCTGTCAAGGTATTGAATTTTAAACCATCATTTAGATAAACGGGTGTAAACATGAGCGGTTCGCCGCTTTCTTTGTCGAGTACACTACCTCTGACACCCCCATTACTCTGTGCTGACAAGTTTAAACTTGTCATAATTAAAAAGAACAGAGATATTGAGGAAATTAAGCTATTAAGCGGCTTTTTCATATAGTTGTAGACTTTTAATAATTTATCGGACTGCAAAAATAAAATAAATTAACTAAGAACATAAAAATATTCAATTCGGTTTTTCGGTCTTGCCCAATTATGAGGTTTTTTCTTAAAAAAACATAACTTTGCATCTACGCAGATGTGAAATCATATTAAAAGCTTTTAAATTTTTGGTTTAAAATTTGTAGTGCTTTGTTTAATAAAAATTTTCAAAATGGGTTTTATATTACATCTTTCATTTCTTGCTTTCGTTCTCTTAAATCTTTCTCATACTGAACAACCAATACTCAGTAGTAAGAATTTTGACCTTAGCAGTAATGAATCAGCAACTGACACAATCATCAAACCAAAGTCAGACAGTACTTCAAGACAGGTTTATTATCCCGGAACCACCAAAAAAGACAGTATTGTCTGGACAGATACCTTGACGGAAGATCCTCTGAAAAAATATGTCGTACGTTATGTAAAATACCCTGAAACGAGTTTAAGGGTAGATACCCTCGAGATTATTGATTTAACATCTGCAAATGTTAAAAAAGAAATTAAGGAGCAGAGTAGAACTGTAAGAACTAAAAGCTCCTACAATGTGGCAATCATACTGCCATTTTTGAGTAATCTTATGGGCGAAAGGTCTGAAATTCCTTTACAGTCAGAAAGGGCCATTTCATTTTATGAAGGGGTTGAAATCGCATTAGATAGTTTGAGACGGGAGGGTATTAGTCTTCAGGTTCAGGTATTTGATTCGAAAAAGGATGTTGAAGATATGGATGCAATTATTGAAAGGCTTGGAGATAAAGAATGGGATTTAATAATTGGACCTAATTCTACAGAAGCGCTCAGAAAGTTGGCAGTTTATGCAAAAGAGAAAGAGGTGCCTTTGGTCTCTCCATTCAATAATAATCCAAATGTTGCAGAAGAAAATAATTTTTATATTCAAGTAGCCCCATCATACGAGGTAACTTCTATGCACATAGTGAGTTTTATCAAACAAATCAAAATTGCGCCATTAAATAAAGTGCGCAAAACAAAATATCTACTTGTAGGGACAAAGGAGGATAGTTTGAAAATGGATCAAATTCAGAAAGCTTACAAGTTCCTTGAAAATAATGAAAAAGCTGAGATCACTCAGTTGTTTACCAATGAAGGCGTTAATGTGTCCGAATTAATGAAATATTTTGACAGATCAGCTTTGAACGTTGTTATCATACCATCCGACAAAAGTGAACAATTTGTATATTCGACATTAAGAGAAATTTCCTCTTTGTACAATAAAATTGAAAAACAAAGTGGATTTCAGTTTGCTGTTATAGGAACTCCAATGTGGAAATATTTCGAGCGGGTAAATTTTGAATACTATGACAATCTGAATGTGCATATTATTGATAATTTCTTTGTTGATAAAGAAGATAAGAAGAACAATCAGTTTGAGGAAGGTTACAGGAATCGTTTTGGTATCGCTCCCCGAGAATTTGCCTACATAGGCTTTGATGTAATGACTTATTTTGGTAGATTATTAAAAAAGTATGGTACAGGCTTTCCCGATCATTTTGATACTGAGCTAAGAAAAGGCAGGCATACTTTTTTTGCCTTTGAGCCCGTTTCTAAAAATGTGAAATTACTCGACGGAGAAGTGCTTAAAGAAATAAAGCTCATAGAGCGATTTGAAAATAAATCGATGAACGTGGTTAAGTTTGAGGAATTCGAGTTCAAAGAAGTCAAATTAAAGCTAGACTAACTACCCAGTGTTGTAAAATAAAAAGAGCCGCATAGAGCGGCTTTTTTTATTTTCAGTGCTGTTCAAGATACATTGAACAATCATCGTTTTACTAAAGATCAGAGAAAGTTATTTCTTTTTTCCTTTCTTTTTTGGATCTGGACTGTTGTGTGGGCTTTTTTGCATGTAAAGTCTCCACTCTTCATGTTTCAACCATTTCAGATTAGACAACTTGTTGTTTGAACGGTCATAATCTACGTGAATTGCATGATTGAATTCATCTGATGGCTTCTCACAGAAGTGATTTGCTATGAAAATGTGCAGTGCAAGTTCACCGTAGGTTTTGTCAGCTAGACGTATGTGCAAGCGATGAAAGCCTCTGTGATCTACAGAACCTTTTAGAAGTCTTTCACCAGTTGTACGTTTGTGATAGCTTTTAATACGACCCATATTGGAGATAAAGTAATCGAAATGTAGAGTCGGTGTTCCGAAATCAACTTTTTGCCATACTTCCCCAGGCTGAGTTTTTACTTTTTGGCTAGCATCCATGTTTTTACGAATTTATTACGGTCTATTAAAATGTGTTTGATTGGCGACTTGAAAATAGAATACTAAGCGGAGTTATGTAATATAGTTTTTTTGGGGGGTAACCAAATTATTTAACTCCTTGCAAAATAGTGTTTCAAAGCGGTCAATAACAAACAGGACAGAACAAAGTTAGGCAATAATTTTTTTTATCTCAAAGTTTTAAATTAAAAAAGATAACAGATATTTTCTTTTTTTTTAATTTCTTTGATTGATTTTACTAAAATTTACATTAAATTTAATAATAAATTCAAATTCTTAATCTTTTAATAACCTGAAAATGAAAGCACTAGCGGTAGTATTTTTTATCATTATAATATCTAATTTTAGCGCAGAGGCTCAAATTAAATTACTGAGTTTAGAGGACGCAGTGATGAAACAACGTACTGTTTTAGGACCAAAAAACATTGCAGGCCTTCAATTTATGCACGAAAAAGACGTAATATCTTTTATTTCAGAAGATAAGATGTCAATTCAAAAAACTGATATAAATCATCTAATTTCAACTATAATTACTTTAAATGAAATAAACAGCATATTAGGTATAGACTTGAAAACCGCTCCATATCCCAATTGGAAAGACGATAGTTCTTTTTATTTCAATTATAATTATAATTATTACGAATTCAATTATAAAAATAAAAGTGGTAATTTAATATATAAATTATCGAATGAGTCGCAAAATGTTGATTTACATAGAGAAAGTGGCAATATTGCCTATACAATTGGAAAAAATTTATTTATTCAAAAGAAATATGCAAATCCAATTCAAATTTCAAATATTGATGAGGCAACTGATGTGATTTGCGGACAGACGATTGCAAGATCTGAATTTGGAATTAACAAGGGGACATTTTGGTCGCCAACTGCCAGTAGAATAGCTTTTTATCAGAAAAACGAAACAGATATTGCTGATTATCCTTTACTTGATATAACGCAAACACCCGGAAGACTTAATAGTATAAAATATCCTATGGCGGGACAAAAAAGCGAATACGCTCAGGTGGGGATTTATAATGTCACAAATGGCAGAACTGTTTATCTTAAAGTTGAGGGAGAAAAAGACCAGTATTTGACAAATCTGGCATGGGATCCCACTGAAAAGTATGTTTATGTTGTAATTGTAAATAGAGCTCAAAATCATATTTGGTTCAACAAATATAACGCAGAGGATGGAAGTTTTATAAAGACATTGTTTGAGGAGGAACATCCCAAATATGTTGAACCCGAACATGCTGCCTGGTTCCTTCCAAATCGTAAAAATGAATTTATCTGGTTGAGTGAAAGAGATGGTTTTATGCACATGTATCACTATGATACTGATGGAAAATTTTTAGGACAGCTTTCCCGCGGTAACTGGGTGATAGAGTCTATA
>JBILRK010000297.1:0-4102 GCA_044372705.1 Saprospira sp.
ATTTTCTTCACGGCGAGCAAGTGCCTCAGTTGCAAGGCGTTCAGCTTCGGCCATATCCATATTGCCAGACTGGCCCTGTTTCAAAAGCGCCATGGCTTTTTTCTCGTAGTCGTCAGTATTGGCTTTATAAGTTTCAACTTCACGACCGGTACGGATGGCGATAGCTTTAACTTCTGCCAATGACTGCATGCTTTTGTCTAAATCTACTTTTAGATCGCGGATACCCTGTTGGGTCATTTTAATCGGGTTTTCCAATTTATCGATAGCGGCATTTGCTTCAGCCTTTCCAATTCGAAACAAACGCTTAATGAGTGACCACATATTCTTAATAATTTTTTGGTGATAAAATGATTAAACAAAAATAAAGATTTTTGATAAAATATTTAATTGGGGCTTATTTTTTTGCGAGGCCCATAAATTCATCAGCATGTTCAACAAGTGCAATTGTAAGTGCTGTGAAAGTTGAGTCAACTTCGTTTTTATCCAGATTTTCAAGTGCCAGGGTGTCGCGGAAAATTAGTTTGTTACCTGATTCGTCCAAAACAAAAGCACCGTGAACCAACTCGCGATTAATTTGAAGCAGTCTTTTATAGATTGATTCTGTTTCATGTTTTAAATCCAAAATATGCTGCTCAAGAATAAGCACATCTCCTTCACAGTCAAGCATCATATTGCAAATACCTTTACTTTCGTTCTGTACAATCAAAATCTGATCTTCGATATTTTCTAGGGTAATTTCATGACCCAAATCGAGCAGATAATGCTTGACCTTTTCATAATTTGTCATGGGATAATAATTAATAAAATGGTGATTAAATAATTTCTCGATGCGAAAGTTACAAAAATAGAGGCAGAGTATATAATATTTGAATAACATTTAAAAAAAAATCAAGAAAAATGGCCAAGCTTGCATAGTTACTGTTATTTCTCTTTTATTTCTTGTAATTTTGCATAAATATCTTGTTTTGTAAAAATGAGTTTAAATGGAACAATTGGATTTATATATTGAGGCATTAATTTTTGCAGCGGAGGTTCCTGTAGGAACAGATGAAATAAAAAGCTGTTTAGAAGCTGTATTAAATACAGAAATAAAAGCTGCTGAAATTGAAAATGCCATTAGTCGCCTGCAATTCCGATATGCCGCAGACAGTTATAGTTATGAAATTATAAAAATTGGCGATGGCTATCAATTTTTAACAAAAACTGAATATCACGATGTTTTAGCGGTGTTACTAAAGCATAAAAGCAATAAAAAACTATCTCGATCAGCACTCGAGACCCTTGCAGTTATCGCCTATCAACAGCCGGTTTCTAAAGGAGAAGTGGAGAAAATAAGAGGTGTAAATTGTGATTATGCCGTTCAGAAATTATTAGAAAAGGAACTCATTCAGATAAAGGGACGTTCTAAAGATCCCGGCAGGCCTTTGTTGTATGGAACGAGCGACAAATTTATGGAGCATTTTGGATTGCCTGCTTTACAGGATTTACCAAAATTAAAAGAATTTTTACCCGAAGACAATCAAATTGGTCTTGCAGAAGATACTGAGACCAACCAATAAATTAAAATCATGGAAAAACGCTATAAAGGACCTTTCAGAAGGGACAAGAAAAAAGATTATAACAGGGAAGAGAAAGCTCCCAAAGTGCAGGAACAGGAATTAGAAACTGAGGATATGCGCCTGAACCGCTATTTAGCTCATTCAGGAGTCGCCTCAAGGAGAAAGGCCGACGAGATTATCAAAGAAGGTAAGGTAAAGGTAAATGGCAATGTTGTGACCGAGATGGGGCATCGCGTTCAGCCCGGAGATGTAGTTACGCTTGATGGAAAAGTACTTACTCCAGTCAAAAAATTCATTTATCTGCTCATGAATAAGCCACATAACGTGATTAGTACCTCAGATGACGAAAAGGATAGGAGAACAGTACTCGATTTGGTGAAGGAATATACAAGCGAACGGGTTTATCCTGTTGGAAGACTCGATAGAAACACTACAGGTTTAATCATGTTGACCAATGATGGCGACTTGGCACAAAAATTATCACATCCGAAATTTGAGGTTACCAAGGTCTATCAGGCAACACTCGATAAGCCTTTGACGGAGGAAGATATGGAGCTGATTAGAAAAACGCTGGTCTTGGAAGACGGTCCTGCTCCTGTCGATGATATTTCATATATCGAAGGCAAGAAAATGAACGTAATTGGCATTCAATTGCACATAGGGCGTAATCGTATTGTTCGTAGAATATTCGAACACCTGGGCTATGATGTTAAAAAATTGGACAGAAGCAGATATGCTATGTTAACCAAGAAAAACCTACCCTTGGGCCGTTGTCGCCATCTTAGTAACGGAGAAGTGAATGTACTGAAATATATGATGAAAAAGCCTGAGTAATTATTTTTCGGAGTTTGTGCCGAGTAAAACGTTATAAATATCATATTTTGCACTGTCTCGGGGTAACTCAAGCATCGAAATCATATCCTCACTACTATAGGATTCGTCAAGGAATTCTATAGTTTTTTTTGTTCTTACCTCAATTTTTCCGGCATTGATTTGTGCTACACGCCATTCAAATGTCTGTTGCAGTTTATCCCAGTTTAAATTGTTAGAGATATTAGGGTCTTCTTCTCCTAAAAGAACTTCTGCCTCTTTGAAAGCTAGATTGTTTGGAGCTAATAATTGCGCTTTGTTGATGATAAAATAGGCCCTGTGCGCCCAATCTTCAGTATCAGTAGCAAATCGAGAATATATCAGCAGTTGTAAATCTTCTCTGTTTTTAATTTTATTTCTATAATGGTCTAAACCGCTGAATTTTAGATCTACCACTGTTTTTTCAGCCCCGCGTTCTAAAATCAAATCTGATTTGCCTTTTAATGCCTGATTCCCCAAAAATCCTTCTATGTTTATTTCTGAGCCGCTGATTTTCCAGCCATTATTTTGTATGGCACTTAATAAAGCCCATGCAGACTGCTTCATCATGTTTATAAAGGCTCTTCTTTCAGACTCCATTCCATAGAGCATGAAAACAACCGCCTCTTTTTCAATCACAAGAGGAATTTCTTTTTCAAGATAATTAAAAAGAATTTCTTTCTCCCAAAACATATTTTCAGCTTTGGTCTCATTCATTAGTTTTTCAAAAATGCTGTGCGCCAAATTTCCCTTTAGCGTTTCTGGTCTAACTATACTCAAAATAGAAGATTTGTGTAAACCCAAAATATATTTGAACACCCATTGATAAGGGTAATTCAATAGCGAATCGAGTCCCGTGAAAGTTTCAGTTTCTCGTAATGTTAATTTTTCGGAATTATTGGCGATATCAATAAAAGGCGCTATTTCTTTAAGGCTAATAGATGATAAAATGCTAAAGTCTGGTAAATTACATATTGTTGATAGCAGTGCATCATTATTTTTTTCCGGATTAACAACCATGTTTTTCAGGCTTTTACCAAAAGCTGCATGCAGGTCTCCCCACAATGGGTGAGGATTAACAGACTTGCCCGCAATTTGGTCAGGAATTACCAGTAGAATATTTTTTGTAGTTTTTAAAATGGCATTTTTTCTTTGCCAAAGCATCCTGTCATTTCTTTGGGCTGGTTTTTCGGGTAAACATCCACTCTTGCTCAGATATTCATATTCAGATTTATACCAAAAGTCATATCCAGCATTTTGACCATTATCTATAAAATTCCACCAAAGGGTATTTTCACAGTTTTCTAATATAGCGGCAGAATGATAAACAAAGGGCAGATGACCAATTTCAGATTGACGAAAAAGCATCTGCGTAGGTTCATATACCGCCCGAACAATACGCTCCAATTCTAAATAGCTGAGCATTTTTTCATTTTCAGGCAAAGATTCCAACACTAAAATTAATCTTTTACACTGTTCCTGCAAAGCAGAAAAGGGCTTTAACTGGCTTTGTAAGAGGACTATTTCCGCTTCATTGTCTTCCTCATTGGCTTTAATTTTATCCTGCTCTATCCGGTCAATTTTTTTGTTAAAATCCTCTACTATTTCCAGAGCCCAAAATTTTATATAATTGTAAATTTCGATTACATCTCTAATCGGAACGGCTGTTTTAATGTCATATCTTTTTCTCTCAA
>JBILRK010000298.1:0-4101 GCA_044372705.1 Saprospira sp.
GTTTTTTAAATTTATTCCTATAATGAATTAGTTTGTTTTCAACTGCTGGCGTAATGTTTCATAAAGTATAATTCCTGTTGCTACAGAAACATTAAAGGAATCGGTTTTTCCTCTCATCGGAATTAAGAAATGTTCGTCGACCAATTCTAAAAGCATACGATTTACGCCTTTAGCTTCATCGCCCATAACAATAGCTGTGGGTCCCTTTAGGTCAAGATCATAGAGCATTTTATCCCCTTTTAAATCAGCAGCGATGACGGTAATGCCATTCAATTGTAAAAATTCTACTGCATGCATCAAACTGTTTACCCTGCAAACCGGTAACATTGTCAACGCACCAGCCGAACTTTTCATTGCTTCTTCATTAATTTGGGCAGATCCTTTTTTAGGAAGTACTAAAGCATGAGCTCCCGACGCTTCGGCAGAACGGGCTATCGCACCAATATTTCTTACATCGGTAACCCCGTCAACCAATACAATAAGAGGTGTTTCTCCCTTGTCATAAATCATAGGTATGATATCTTCAAGGGTATAGTAAGGAATAGGCGAAACGAAAGCAAGTACTCCTTGATGGTTTTTTCGGGTTATACTATTCAGTTTTTCCTTTGGTACTACCTGCATCGGTACATTAGCTTCTTTACAAAGGAATCTTAGCCTTTTTTCGAAGTCACCATGAATAACATTAGATAATAGAACCTTTTCAATAGTTCTTCCATTTTCCAATGCATCTACAACAGGATGCCTGCCATATAATAATTCAGTATTGTTTTTTTCTTCCCTTTTGGAATGTTCCTGTTGTTCCATTAAATCTTTATTTAGATTGAGAACCACGCCACTCAAAAGTATTGAGCATATTCATGATATCTGTTTTAACAAATTCAATAATCGGAGCCATAGAGTCAGCTTCGGGTCTTGATTTAAAATAAAGTGCTGCTCTGACAGCATGATTTACGCTATCAGTCATAACTATTTGAAAGGGAGATGCTACGTGTCCTTCAATGTTAAAAAGTACACCGTAAACATTTTTATCGGGGTTATTAATGATAAAATCCTCCAGGGCATTTGCTTTCGGTATATGTTCCTGGGCCATTTTGTAAGCATCATTGTAAACCTTATGAAGACAGGCTGAGATAGTATCACATTTCCTTAAATCAGTATATGTGAAATGAACCGAGCCATTCAGAGAGGGCAAGTTAAGATTAAACCAGCAAGCGTGTGGGGCATTTCTCATTAAAAAAACAGTATCCTGTTCAAAACTCATGTAATCTGGATAATCAAAACTAAAAGCACAAAAGTCTTTATTGAATTTTATGATTTTTCTTTCAGGAAATTCTACTTTGGGATATATTCTTGGTTTTGGAATAAACAACTTTTCCTCTTTACAGGAGACAAAGCAGATCGTAATAAAAACAATAAAAACAGTTATAATCTTATACATAATTTACGAAGCGGTTGTTTCACTTATCGGAAGTGTAATCTTCACATTCTCAATCCTTCTCTCTGAGGAATTGACAATTGTAAAATTAATACCTTTAAAATTTATAATTGTATTTTTCTTTGGCATTGCACCATTTATGACCAGTAAAAGGCCCCCTATAGTTTCAGTATTTTCTCTTTCTTCTTCAAAAAAAGTTGGATCTAAATTTAGTACTTTGGTTACGTCATTGAGGCTGGTTCTTCCTTCGAAAACAAAAGTGGTATCATTTACTTTTGAATAGCCCATATCTTCTGGTTCGTCAAATTCATCATTGATCTCACCAACAATTTCTTCCAAAACATCTTCCAGGGTTACAATGCCGGACGTTCCACCATATTCATCAACAACAATCGCAATATGGGTTCTTTTAGTTTGAAAATCAGCAAAAAGGTCATCAATTTTTTTACTCTCAGGCACGAAAAAAGCTGATCTTATCAGTCCATGCCAATTGTAATTTTCAGGTTTATCAAAATGTTCCAACAAATCCTTTGAATGTATTATTCCGGCAATTTTATCAAAAGTTTCTTCAAAAACAGGTATTCTCGAATAATTTGAAATTCGAATTGTTTGCATGACTTCTGTAAATGTACTTTCCTTGTCTAAGGTTACTACATTTATACGGGCTTTCATTATATTTTTAACACTGATATTCCCAAATTGTACAATACTTTTTAATAGGCCAATATCTTCTTTTGCAAACTTGGTGTCCTTAACAGTGAGTTCAATAGCATGTTCAATTTCTTTTTGGCTGACCAAATTCAAATTTCCATTCTGCGCCCTGTTTACTAGCCTGTTTTCAATAAATTTACTGCTATTTACCAGTAACCAACTTATCGGATAGAGTGTAGTTCTTAAAAAAAGCAAGGGGCCAGCCATAAATTTAGCCAGAATCATCCTTGATTTAACAGCATTACTGGCATATACTTTTGGCGCAATTTCACCAAAAAGTACCAGTAAAAAGGTAACAAGAACAACTGTTATTAAAAACTTTGACCAGTCTGGTAGTGAATCGGGTAGTGTTTGCCCGAAAATAGCATTTGCAGAAAGTACTACTCCAATATTAACAAAGTTATTCGCAATTAGAATAGTAGATAGCAGGTAATGTGGTTTGTCTAAAAGTTTAAGTATCCTGTTTTTACTTTTAGAGTTCTCTTTCTGCAGATTTTCAATGTCATTGTGGCCAATTGAAAAAAAGGCAACTTCAGAGCCTGACATTAGTGCTGAGATTACTAGAAAAACCATAATTATGATGGAGTACATCAAAATTTCGGGATTAAACCCAGCAGTAGAATTAAATAAAAAAATTAAGCCGCTTAAACTATCAGGATAAGGTTCCGAGTCCACAATTTTTAAGTTTGATGAAAGAATAGGCTTGTTGATGGCCTTTATTAGAAGGGCAGATCATCATTTTCGTTATCTGCATTTTCAGTTTTAATACTCTTGTTTTCAGTATTTGGCATATAACTTTCAACCGGTGAAGGGGCTGAATTAGCGTTATATTGAGCATTCTCAGTTTTTTCAAGAGTCCGGTAAGTGCTGGCAGCAATTTCAGTGTAAGTCACCTGTTTGCCGTCTTTATCTTCATAGCGTTGATAGGTTATTTTACCTTCAATAAATACTAAGCCACCTTTTTTTAATTGTCTCTCAGCTCTTTCGGCCATGTCACGCCACATAATGATATTATGCCATTCGGTCTGGTCCTTCCATTCCCCGTCCTTGTCCTTATATGATTCATTGGTCGCCAGTGTAAATCTGACAAATGATGCACCGTTCGGCAGCGTTTTCTTCTCCGGATCTTTACCGAGACGTCCAATTAGCGTTACTTTGTTAATCATTTTGCAAAATATTTATGTTAAGATAGTTTATATTTTTTAAAAAGCAAAAATTAAGTAGGAAAAACTCATCCAATTGGGAAGAGGTCTGTTTCTAAATATTTTTGAATGGTTTTGGGAAGTGCAAGCTGCTTTAACTCTGATAATGAAATAATTTTATATTCATTTTCTAATGTAGACAAACTTGGTACTTTTCCAGAAATTTCCACAAATATAGCGATAATCTTTTGGTGTGTCAAGAGCTGTATGTAAGTTCTTGAAAATTTAATAGATAATTCCCCCTTAGGAGTATTGGGGACTAATGATTTCCAAGTATCTGATTCCCATAAGTTTGACAAATTCAAATCCTTTAATAATTCATTACTTTCAAATAAGGGAAAATCATAAAGTCCTTTCCAAATATCTTTATCAGCTCTTTTTCTGACTAAGGTTTTCGCATCGGGGCCTTTCCACACAAAATAATAGAAATACCGATCTCTTTTTTTAAGTTTTTTTGTTTTTTGAGGAAGTGAGCTGACTTTGTTCTTTGCCCGGGCCTGGCAATTGTCTGACAGTGGACAGCTTAGGCAAAAAGGTAGTTGTGGCTTACAGATGGTAGCACCAAAGTCCATAATCGCCTGGTTATAATCTGCAGGTCTGTTTCTATCTAAATGTTTATGAGACAAGGCCTTAAAAATTCTTTTCCCTTCGCTGCTGTCAATGGGAGTTTCAATTCCAAAATATCTTGAAAGTACCCTGAAAACATTGCCATCCAGTACCGCATGGGGTAAATCGAAAGCAAAAGATGAAATA
>JBILRK010000299.1:0-4097 GCA_044372705.1 Saprospira sp.
ATGTTAATTATCTAAAGGTTGTGGAAGGTTCCATAATTAATACCTACACCCTAGAGTTAGTCCAAAATCTTGATTCCGAAAAAGAAGATCTGTTACTATATGCCATACAGGTATTGCGCGAAAAATTCCAAAGTATTTCACCCGAAGTGCTGATTCCTTTTGAACTTAGTTCTCCTTGGCCTGAGGTTAAGTTCAGTGTTCCTCAAATCGGTGACAAGAAAAAACTGATGGAACTTTCAGAAAAAAATGCAGCATATTTTCTTGAACAGCAAAGAAAACAGGCAGAAGCACGCTTGGAGAAAAAAACGCAGACAGAAAAAATTCTGGAGCTGATGAAAAAAGACTTACAGCTAGATGAACTACCTATTCATATCGAATGCTTCGACAACTCAAACCTGCAGGGAACGAACCCGGTTTCATCCTGCGTGGTATTTAAAAATGCTAAACCAGCCAAAAGAGATTACAGGCATTATCATGTAAAAACGGTTGAAGGCCCAAATGACTTTGCCAGTATGGAGGAAGTGGTTTTGCGCCGCTATCGCCGACTACTTGACGAGGGTACTCCACTTCCACAGTTGATTATCATTGACGGAGGAAAAGGACAATTAAGCGCAGCCTGTAACAGCCTCAAAGCATTGGGAATTTTTGATCGGGTTACTGTAATTGGCATCGCAAAAAGATTGGAAGAAATCTTTTTCCCGGATGACCCCGTTCCAATTTTATTGTCAAAGAAATCGCATACACTGAAAATCATACAGCAGGCCCGAGATGAGGCACACCGTTTTGCCATCAGTTTTCACCGGGATATCCGATCTAAGAACTTTGCTAAAACAGAGCTGAATAGCATTCCAGGTATTGGCGAAAAAACTGCTCAAAAATTATTGTCGCATTTTGGCTCAGTAAAAAAGATAAAAGAATCTACGAGAGAAGAAATTGAATCACTCGCTGGCGAAAAAATTGCGAACAGTCTGATTGAATACTTTAATACGTACTAAATGCATTGTCAATTATTTAAGCTAATAATTAAATGCATTGCCATTAAGTTATATTATGATAAAGCTCCGTTTCATAACCTTTGTTTATGTCTGTCATAAGTAACTTATATATGCAAAACTAGGCCTAAAGGGAACAATCTTTGTATTTTGGAATTGATAATTGGTTATTAACCAAATTTTAAATTCCAAAATGCGAACAATGCCAAAATACAATTTATTTTTCTTGCTCCTTTTTATTCCATTTCTCAACTTTGCTCAGGTAGACAGTCTGAATACAGAAGAGGAAGAAGATTTTGAACAATACGCCAACTTGAGTATAAAGGACGGCAGTAAAAACAAAGCTTACTGCAGCTCCAAAATTTTAGCTCAGACACCAAACCGACTGATTGGTATAGGCTATGAGGTTTTTGGCCCATTTAATTTAACTACTGATAGCATCAGTACACAAGAAAATAATGCTTTATTGAGTCATGGACTTAGATTAGAAGCAAATTTTCCGGTTGTTTCAACCAATAAAATCATATTTAGCCTAGGTGGTGCTTACAGTGAACAAAATTATGTGTTGGATAAAACCGCTCAAAATAATACCAATAACCCTATTATTCAAACACTTGCAAATGGCTCAATCAGAAACCTAAACATCGTGGGTACACTTTTCAAACCCTTCGATGAGAAAAACTTTCTATTGACACAGGTTCTTGGTGAATATGCGGGTGACTGGACATTTCTTCGCTGGCAAAATCCGGCTTTTATAAAAGTATCGGCAACTGCGATTTATGGCAGAAAAACAAATGAACGTAAAATGTGGGGAGTAGGCCTTACGCGTACCTACCGAGCCGGTGAAGTCAATTATCTGCCAGTTTTTCTCTTCAACTACACAGCACCCAGCGAAAAGTGGGGACTTGAAATGTTACTACCTGCCCGTGCCGATTTCAGGTACAATATCTCCAAAAGAAATATCATTAAAGTGGGGCTTGAGTTGGAAGGAACAAGCTACCGTCTGAATGACCGAGATGCTTATTTTGCCAATAATACACTTTTTCAGGGTAAGGAAACTAATAAACTTGAATTGCGCCGCTCTGATATCCGCCTGAGAGCCATTTGGGATTTTCCTGTTAAAAACTTTTACTGGCTGAGTGTATCTGCTGGCTACAGACTTGTCTATCGCTACAATATTGACCAGGGTGAAATTTACAGGGGTTTTGGCCTGGTAAGTGATGCACCTTATCTTTTGGAGAACGAAATATCGGGGGCCTTATTTATTTCTGTGAATGCCTGTTTAGTAAGCCCTTGATTCTTTTTTAATTTTTAATTCTAAAACATAATTTATGAAGTATTTAATGTTTGCAGCTTTAATAGCAGTATCACTCGTATCTTGCGACAACAGACCTGAATCTACCAAAGAATGGGAGCAGGTGCTCGAATTCTCGGCACAAAAGCTAGACCCGGGTTCAAATACCCTACAATTTGACTTACCACAAACTGCTAAAACATTTGCAGAAGCTAATGGAATGGATCCAAAAGCAATTCAGCAAGTCGAATTGCTTTCATGTGAAGTTTATCTTGAAGATGGAAACAATTTCGATGATGTAGAGGGGGTAACATTTCAGCTAAGTTCCAAAAATGCCAAGATGCAACAACTCGCTATTGCTGAAAATAAAGAAAAGGGCAAAAAATCCTTAAAATTAGATATCGCTAAGAAAAACGATGCCGCTGACCATTTCAATTCTGATAAAGTTATTGCCGTTGTTGAAGTGAATGCAGCAGAAGGGGGAGATACTGAATATAAATTTAAGGCAAAGGTTAAATTCCGATTCACTTCAAAACAAACAGGTTCTAAATAATTGTTAAATTATAAAAATTTAATTCATGAAAAATATCCTTTTATTTGCCTTTATGGCATTATTCCTTACTGTAGGACAAACTGTTTTTGCTCAAAAATATAGTACCGATGACTTGCTTGGGGTTTGGGAACCCAGTCATGGAAAAGGTAGAGTAAAAATTGAAAAAATTGGAGATAAATATTTTGGCAAAGTGGTTTGGATTAGAGAACCACTCGACCCGGAAACCGGTGAAAAAAAACTAGACAAAAACAATCCAGATCCTACCCTTCGCAAGCGTAAAAGACTAGGTCTGCGCGTACTGCAGGATTTCGTGTCGAACGGTAATGGCTACTGGGACAGCGGTACCATATATGACCCTGAAACCGGAACAACTTATAATTGCAAAATCACTATGAAAAACAAAAATACCCTCGATATAAGGGGTTTTGTTGGCGTGTCGGTCTTTGGAAGAACTGATACCTGGAAAAGGGTTGAATAAAAACAGCATCTACATATAGAAAATGGGCTTTCTTGTTGCAAGAAAGCCCATTTTCTATTTTAAAAGCAAACAGATTATAAAGTCCAATCCATTAGCCTGCGCAGCCAGGAAATTTTCAATTTGTATGGCGCATAACGCACGGGATCATCCACAAGGAAAGTACGGCGCAATACCGATTTCATGTGAGAAAAAACATCAAAGGACAACTGTCCGTGATAAGCTCCGATACCACTTTCACCAACACCTCCGAAAGGAAGATGCGGATTGGCAATGTGAAGCAGGGTATCATTTACTGTAACTCCACCGGCAGAGGTTTCGGAAAGTACTTTTTGAACTTTCTTATCATCTTTCGAGAAAATATAAAGTGCCAATGGCTTGGGTCTTTTGTTGATAAAAGCAATGGCCTCATTCAGATTATCGTATTCAATAATCGGTAATATGGGGCCAAAAATCTCATCAGTCATTACTTTGGCATCTTCTGAAACATTTTCGAGCAGGGTAGGCTCAATGTAATTATCCGATTCATCTACTTTTCCACCAAAAAGTATGTCGCCGTCTTCAATATAAGCTGCAACACGTTTAAGATGTTGTTGATTTATGATACGAGGATAGTGTTCACTACGCTGCGCATCATCACCATATGATTTCTTTACATACTCGATAATCTTTGCAACAAGCTGATTTTTCACAGATTTGTCAACTAAAACATAATCGGGTGCAATACAGGTTTGACCGGCATTGACAAATTTACCCCAAACAATTCTCTTGGCCGTTAGGGAA
>JBILRK010000060.1:0-8033 GCA_044372705.1 Saprospira sp.
TGGATATGCTTCTGCAAAGTGGCTTATTGATGAAAAAGGATTGATTCTTGATCCATTATGATAAGAATTGCTAAAGCAGAACTGTCCGACCTGAATCTTTTAAGAGAAATTGCTGTCGGAACTTTTACAGAAAGCTTTTCAGACCAAAATTCTGAGGAGGACATGCAATTGTACCTTGATCAAAATTTGTCAATGGATAAATTAGAAAGGGAAATGTCAGATACCTTTTCTGTTTTTTATCTCGGCTATTATAAGACTTCAGCAGTAGCTTATCTTAAATTAAATTTCGATAAATCTCAAACAGAAACCCATAAGGCTGATTCGCTTGAAATAGAAAGAATTTATGTGCTGAAAAAATATAAAGGCAGGGGGATAGGAAAACAATTGTTGGGGAAAGCAATAGAAATTGCTGAAGGTACAAAGCTTAAAAATATTTGCTTAGGGGTTTGGGAGAAAAATACGGAGGCAATATCTTTTTACAGAAAACATGGTTTTAGAGAAATTGGACAGCATGTTTTTATGCTGGGAAATGATGCGCAAAATGACCTGTTGTTGCAACTTGATTTGCCGTAAAAATATTTCTCCCATAAGTTTTGTTTAATAATTTATTAAAAAAAATTAAACAAAAAAGGTGATATGATGTTTTTTCTAATGTATCATTGCACCCTGAATCATCAATCAAATATTTTTATGAAAAATTTTAGTGCGCTATTTATCATTTTCTTTTTATTCGGATCCTTTATTTCTAATGCCCAGAAAGGTATTATAAAAGGTAAAATTACCGATGCCAAAACCAATGAGCCCATCATTTCCGCAAATGTTATTATCACCAATACTACGATTGGAGTTGTATCAGACTTGGAGGGTGTTTTTGAATTTAGCGGATTAGAGCCAGGTTTATACAGTATTACGGTAAGTTATTTGGGCTACAGATCTCAGACAATCAGTGAAATTCAGGTTACTAATTCCAGACCAGCTGTTTATGATTTTCAAATGGAGGAAGATGATGAGATGACTGAAGAGGTGGTTGTAACTGCTTCTCCATTTAAAAAGCCCGAGGAAAGCCCAGTATCATTACAAACTATTGGTACTGCAGAGATTCAGCGAAACCCTGGTGGCAATCGCGATATTTCAAAGGTTATTCGCGTTTTACCAGGTGTAACAACTACAAATTCCTTCAGAAACGACCTTATTATACGTGGTGGTGCACCAAATGAAAACCGTTTTTATCTCGATGATATCGAAGTACCAAATATCAACCACTATGCCACGCAGGGTGCATCGGGCGGACCACAAGGTCTTCTCAATGTTGACCTGATTTCGGAAGTAGATTTTTACAGCGGAGCATTTCCATCAAATAGAGGTAATTCACTGAGTTCCGTTTTTAACTTTAGACAAAAAAATGCAAGAGAAGACCGTGTTGGACTCACCGCCAGCGTTGGTGCAACCGATGTTTCATTGGCATTGGAAGGACCATTGAGCAAAAACAAAAAAACTACTTTTCTTTTGTCGGCACGCCAATCTTATCTGCAGTTTTTATTTCAGGCAATTGGTTTGCCATTTTTACCAACCTATAACGACTTTCAGTTTAAGATTAAAACATCTCTGCCCAATAAAGATGAGTTTTATATTACAGGTTTGGGTGCTATAGACCGTTTTAAATTGAATCTCGAAGCCAATGAAACACCAGTACAACGTTATCAGCTAAATGTTATTCCAGTGAACAACCAATGGAATTATACCTTGGGAGCTGTTTACAAAAAATTTATGAAAACTGGCTACTTTACTTTTGTTTTGAGTCGAAACATGCTTAACAATGATATTTTTAAATACATTGATAATGATGAAACTAAACCCAAAAGTATCGATTACAACTCTCAGGAAAGTGAAAATAAATTCAGAGCGGAACACACAGTTCGTTTCGATAAAGGATTTAAATTGAATTATGGGGTAGGTTATGAATACGTACGTTTTTTCAGCGACAGCAAGCTGTTCACTGTAGTTAACGGACAAGCTACTCCACTCAATTATCAAAGTGAGTTAAACTTCAGCAAGTATTTTGCATTCGGACAGCTTTCTAAAAAATTCCTTTCCGAAAAATTAATTCTTTCTTTGGGAGTCCGTGCCGATGGTAATGACTACAATAAAGAGATGATGAATCCTTTCAATCAGATATCTCCTCGTTTCTCCATATCTTATGCCATTACTGATAAATTATCAATCAATGCCAATACGGGTATTTATTATCAGTTGCCCGCTTATACAGCCTTAGGATACAAATCGAATGATGATTTTGCCAACAGAGACCGATTGAAATTTATTAGGTCTTATCATGCGGTTGCAGGCTTTGCATATAATGTAGCTTCTGGAACTAAAATTAGTGTAGAAGGTTATTACAAACTTTATCAGCAGTATCCATTCTTATTGAATGAAGGAATTGCATTGGCAAATTTTGGTGGAGATTTTGGTGTAGTTGGTAATGCGCCTGCTGATGCAAGAGGAGAGGGACGTTCTTACGGTTTGGAATTTCTATTACAACAAAAGCTCTACAAGGGATTTTTTGGAATTTTAGCCTATACTTTTGGCTATTCCGAATTTAAAGATATCAATGGAAATTATGTTTTTTCGGCCTGGGATAGTCGTCATATCGTTAATGCCGCATTTGGTAAAAATTTCGACATCATGAACAAGGCTATTCTTGAGTCAAGAAATGCCAAAAGAGCCGAAAAAGGTAAGGATCCAATCAAAAGAAAAAAGGTAAATCAAACACTTCAATTGGGTCTAAACTTTAGAATGCAAACAGGCTTACCATATACACCATTCGACAGTACTGCTTCTGCTCTTACAGTAAACTGGAATCGTTTTGGACAGGCACTCAGAGATTACAGCTTGTTGAATACCGAGCGTACCAATCTTTTTTATGGGGTAGATTTCCGTATTGATTACAAGTGGTATTATGAGAAATGGAGTTTGAATCTTTATTTCGACCTTCAAAACTTCCCTTCACAGGCCGCACAGGTTCCACAGTATTTGTTGGATGATAGTGATGTTGATGCTAATGGTAATCAGATAATTTATAATGCCGGTCAGCCTAACGAATCTTACAGACTAAAGAGAATAAACAATACGCTTTCGGTTTCGGTGCCATCTATAGGTGTTATTGTGGTATTCTAAATTGACTTCATGAAGATCAATTGTTAAAGAAAAAGCCGCTGCAAGCAATTGTAGCGGCTTTTTAGCTTATTCTTTTTGTTCAATTTCTTTTATTTCTGCCCTTGGAGGCTCATATTGTTTTGTAGTGGTTGTTTTGTCATTTCTTTTGGATAAATAGTATAATATAGATTGTTGGTTTTCGCTCCTTACTTCATATGGAAGCGTAATTAGAACTAACATCCTCAAAAGAATTAACAATAAAAGTGTTGTACTCTTAAAATTGAGTTTAACTTGTATAATCCTTTAATATATTTTTTTGATATAAAAAAACCAAATCTATCAAATGGTATTGATAGATTTGGTTTTTAAAAATTTGTGCCGTTTTATAGTTTATTTGACTATTAAAATTTTTATTGAACCACAAAAGGTAGGCTTTTGCTTTGCCCGTCAATTTGATAAATTAATTGATAAAATGCTGAAGGTAAATCTTGAATGTCAATTTCTATTTCATTGCCACTTGATTCAATATTTAATTGCTGATTCAAAATACGTCCTTGCATATCGACAATGCGCAAAGAATTTATTTGACTATTATTAGGAATGTTTAATTTTAATATACCATTCTTAGTGACAGGATTAGGATATAAAGTAGCTGTAGTATTTGTATTACAAGGCAAACTAGCATAGATGACATCGCTAAATTCTGATTCGCCATAAATATCTACCATACGCAATCGATAGTATGTTTCTGTCGTTGGATTGCGATGATCAAACTGATAGGATTTAGGCTCACTGCTATTTTCTTGGGCATTTACACGAGCGATTGATTGCCATGAAATGCCATCCTTACTTTGTTCAACCATATAATAGGCATGTTCAAACTCAGAGGCGCTTTCCCAATAAAGTAGATTGCTTTTACATTCAGAACTCACTGTAAATGTTGCTAATTCTACTGCCAATAAAAAGTCATCGTCTAAGATGGTGTAGGTAGTTTGGTTATTTATAGTACCACTACAATTGGCATCATTGATGACCAGCGGAGTTTGTGGATTTTCTAAACGGAATACAACTGTTTCATCCCCTTCGACATCTGCATCATCTATAACAGAAAATATACTACTAATATCGATAGGGTTTGTACCATCATAATCACCTGCTGGAATCGTATAAACTAAAGCATGTCTAAAATCTGTATCTAAATTAGCTATACCGCCTAAAGTCGCTATATTTAGAGCCAAACCACCTGCTGGAATACGGCCATTGACTAAAAGGCGTGGAATATTGCCACCTGTAGATTCCAAGCTACTGTAATTCGTTTGTTCAAACTCTACAATTGGTGCTAGACCAATAATTTGTACATTATCAATGAAGTTTCCAACGGTCAAATTACCACCTGCTGTACTAATTGGCTGAAAACGAAAACGAATTGTTCTGTTGCCGAAGGTATTGGTAAAATTGCCACTGTACTGCACCCAAGCACTATTGCCTGTTCCAAAACGCAGCACTTCTAATTCGGCACCTGGAGGGCCTATAAGCAGACGGGCACTATCGCGACCACTACGGCCACGGTGAAAAAATGACCAGTTGAGAATCTCGCCATTAAACATACAGGCATCGAAGTAAAGGTCGGCTGGTTCATTGGCATTCAATTCAATATGTTGTTGGCCGCTTGCTGGAATAACACCGTTGAAAGGGGCTCTCCAAATTTCTATCATACCAGATGAAGAGGTAGTTACCCAACCTGGTACAGCTGTATGATGCACAAAACTAAAGGTGTTGGCATTGGCTAAAAGAGGTTGCTCAAAATCGGAGTTAATAACGATACGAGCTTGGGCCTGTATGTTGTTTTTTAAGAAAAACAATGGCATAAGTAGCAATACAAGAGAAGTTAGTTGCTGTAATATAGTTTTCATTATAAATCTACTTATTTGTATAAGATTAAAAATGTCTGTATTTTTATTAAACAGTTATCTAAAAATATGCCAACATATTATTTATATACGAATAGTGTATTTTTCTGTTATTTTAATAATTTGTGAATTAGTTTAAGTTCATTAAATTAAAAAACAAGTATTAGTTTTTTTAGTATAAAAATTTAAAAAAATATAATTATTTAAAATTATATTTTTTTATTATTTTTAAAAAAAATAATTTACCAAATAAAATACTGCCATTTAGTCTCATGACATATCTGCCAAAATGTATTAAGAAGTTAAAAAATGACAGGTTTAATAAGTCAAATTTTTTTAAAAATTAGTGACAACAGAGAATTTACTACCCCATATGTCACTAGTGCTAGACATAGCTGCCTGCCTCACTACTTCAAGCAATTCAATTATACTTGAATGCTATTTTGTTAGCCATAATAAGTGGTATTTATCACCAAAGCATGTCCAATAGTAACATCTAAAAGGCTAGTAATCTATTGTTTGAACTAATATAAATTTAATAAGTTGAGGTCTTGACCTGTTTACATTGAACTGGAATCGTTTTAGACAGGCACTCAGAGATTACAGCTACTTTGGGCAGTCTTTTGCTTTTATAACATAGGATTATTCAAAATCTTTTTTTGTAAATTATTGTTAAGGTCTTATATTTGAGCTGAGAAAAATTAGATAATAATACATAATTTTATTTTTTAAATTTATAACCAACTGAATACTATGCAATTTGAACTGAGTGAACAGCATTTGGCCGTGCGCGATGCGGCACGTGAATTTGCAAGAAAGAAATGTCTTCCGGGTGTTATTGAGCGTGACCGCGATATGAAACATCCCACAGCTCTACTCAAAGAAATGGGTGAAATGGGATTTATGGGTATGATGGTCGACCCTAAATATGGTGGAGGTGGAATGGATTCACTTTCCTATGTTTTGGCAATGGAAGAAATTTCTAAAATTGACAATTCCTGTTCAGTTGCCATGTCGGTCAATAACTCATTGGTTTGCTGGGGTTTGGAGACCTTCGGTAATGAAGAACAAAAAGATAAATATCTGCCAAAACTAGCCACCGGAGAATGGATTGGCGCTTTCTGTCTTTCTGAGCCAGAAGCAGGATCAGATGCCACTTCTCAGCGTACTACTGCCATTGATATGGGCGATTATTACCTGCTAAATGGTACTAAAAACTGGATTACCAACGGCGGCACTTCACAGTTGCACCTTGTAATAGCACAAACCGATGTTTCAAAAGGTCACCGCGGGATCAACTGTTTATTGGTAGAAACTTCTTGGGATGGGGTTGTAATAGGAGCTAAAGAAGATAAACTAGGTATCCGTTCGTCCGATACACATACTATCATGTATAATGATGTAAAGGTTCCAAAAGCTAACAGAGTGGGAGAGGACGGATTTGGTTTTAAATTCGCTATGAAAACGCTTTCAGGCGGTCGTATAGGTATTGCTGCTCAAGCCTTAGGTATTGCTGCCGGTGCTTACGAATTAGCTGCCGATTATGCAAAACAACGCGTTGCTTTTGGCAAACCAATCATTCAACATCAGGGTATAGCTTTCAAATTGGCCGATATGGTCATGCAGATCGAATCGGCTCGTATGTTGGTTTATCGCGCTGCATGGCTGAAAGATGAGCACAAAGACTACGATATGGCGAGTTCTTTAGCAAAACTTGCTGCCTCCGAAGCGGCTATGAAAGTATCTGTCGAAGCTGTTCAGGTGCATGGCGGATATGGCTTTGTAAAAGAATATCATGTTGAACGCCTCATGCGCGATGCAAAAATCACACAAATTTACGAAGGAACTTCTGAGGTTCAGCGAATCGTTTTGGGACGCTGTATCGAGAACGGACAGATTTATTTGCCATAGGGATTTTCCATAAGTTATATAGTTGAAAAATTGAAAAATAAAATTTTGCTATACGTTGTATATAGCATTATGCCATTAATTATTGGTGGTATTATCTATATTTCATTTAGATCTAAAAATTTAGTAATGTTTCAGTGGTTTGATAATATTGGTATAAGTTTTTTTACAAATTACATCCGATATTTATTTTCGCCAGTAAAGCCTTATTTGTCAGAATGGTTTTACTATTCATTGCCTGATGGAATTTGGATTTTTTCTTTCACAACTACGTTAATAATATTTTGGGATTTTAGTTTTGAAAAAGTCAAGATTTGGCTTGTTGCCCCAATATTTTCTGGAATTTTTTTTGAAATATTGCAATTTTTTTTTGAATTTTTGGGCACATTTGACATAATCGATTTATTGTTCTCAATGATAGGGTTTATCCTAAGTTTTATTTTATTAAAAAACAAACCAAAAAATGAAAATTATGGAAGTTCCTTCTTTTAAGCATTTAGGTACTACAATGATAATAGCTTTTTTTATATTTATTGCCTTTGGTAGTAATGAGACTATGTTTTGATTGGATATATCAAGTGAATTCAGAAAAGTTGATGATGTTCAGAAGGCAGAACAGCTAGCAGAAAAATATTTAGCTCAGTATCAGTCTGATTACAACGATTTATGTGGAGAAGCTAGAAATAGACAATTAAGAGAGAAGTTCTTGGCGTTAGAAAAAAAAGTAGCAGAATTACCAAGTGTTGCAGAAAAGTGTGAAAAGCTTGACTACGACAAACAACGAATGCTAAGAAACTACATTGAAAATAGTATAAAGAGTAAGTCAAATTTAAATAATTTGATTGAGGGTAGAATTGAATGCTGGGAATAAAATATTTACCAATAAATAATTCATTTCAATTCTATAATTCCTACTTTTTACCTTTTACTCTGTATAACACGGCTTTTTGCGTGTTGATTACAGAACTGCTTTTTATTGTATATCCTTTCGATTCGCCAATATCTCCACTTTTTCTATCGGGAGATTTATAAGAAATCACTTCGTGATATAGTTGATTTTTA
>JBILRK010000083.1:0-7047 GCA_044372705.1 Saprospira sp.
AAAGATTTCAAAACTACTGTAAAGTGTATTGTCAATAAGTATTTGATCAATGAAAATACCATTGTTTTCATCTAAAATGAAATGATTTTTGCCTAAACTGTCATTACTAATTAGAAAATAATCCTTGACAATTTTTTGTGGAACCGCCGCTGTTGAATCATAGGTTGTTTTCCAATGCAGTCTGTTGGGATCCTCAGTTATGGAAATTTCGATTCTAATGGGAATTTCAGCTTTCTTATTATTACCAGCATACCAGAGCATTTTTCCTTCATAGCTTCCAAGCCAATCATCTGGGAATTTAAAGTCTTTTGAATTTTTAGCCATTTTATAACTGCTGCAGGAGACAGATAAAAAGGCTATTAAAAATACTAGTAATTGTCTCATTTCAGTATTATGTTGTTAAAATTATTAGATTATATTATGTTTTTCAAAAACAAATTTAAAGCTATTTAGGGTCAATTCTAAAGTATCAGCTGCTTTATTTGGACAAATATTGCCTATATTGCAGCCAAATTTTAAAATTATATTCAAAATATGAGAAATCTGTTACTTTTTTTGTTGACATTTTATCATTTGACTGTTTTCTGTCAACAGCACACTGTAGGCTTGATTACATACGATCCAGCACTATCTTTTGAAGGGTACAACTTGCATTACCCTCACAATCAAGGCAACGCCTATTTACTAAATAATTGTGGTGAAATTGTGCACATGTGGCGCGATAGCATTTACAGACCTGGAAATGGTATTTGGCTTCGCGAAAATGGGAATCTTTACGTTACCAAAGGTAGAAATGCACTTTCCAACAGTTTTATTCATGCTGGCGGTGGTGGTGAAAAAGTTGAAATTCGTGATTGGGATAATAACCTTTTATGGACTTACACCATCAACGATTCTACACAGCGCATGCATCACGATATCGAGGTGATGCCAAATGGAAATATTCTGGCAATCGTATGGGAATATAAAACAGATGCAGAAGCTATTGCTAATGGAAGAGATCCAGCTAAACTTACTGGTTCAGGTGCTCTCGGAAATGGTCTCTGGCCAGAAAAAATTGTAGAACTCCAACCAAATCTTACAAATGGAACAACTCAGATTGTCTGGCAGTGGAACGTTTGGGATCATATGGTTCAGGATTTCGATAACACTAAGGCTAACTATGGTATTGTAGAAAATCATCCAGAATTGATAGACGTAAATTATACGCTATACGATAGCACTGCCGACTGGCAGCATGCTAATGCAATCGACTACAATCCTACCTTAGACCAGATTATGTTGAGTGTTCCCTGCTTTAATGAAATCTGGATTATCGACCACAGCACCACTACTTCAGAGGCCGCAGGTCATACCGGTGGACTAGTTGGCGTAGGTGGAGATTTGATCTACAGATTTGGAAACCCATCGGCATATCGTGCTCCGGGAACTACAAAACTATTTTATCAACACGATTCCCACTGGGCAGAAATCAATTTTTCGAGCACAAATCCTGAGTATGGAAAAGTAGTAGTTTTTAACAATAAATTAGGTCCTAACTATTCAGCGGTACATACCTTCTCACCAACTTTCGATACCTATGAGTGGGAATATCCAAAAGATACGAACGGAGTTTGGGGACCAAATACATTCGATTGGACATATATGGCCAATCCACCTCAAGATATGTACTCTACTGGTCTAGGGGCCATCCAATTACTTCCTAATGGTAATAGACTTATCAATGAGGGACGCGAAGGTAGAGCATTTGAGATTACAAATTCAGGTCAAATCGTATGGGAATATAAAAACCCAATGAAAAACGGTCAACCAGTAGCCCAATACGATTCTACCCTTACGCCAAGTATCAATCAGCAGTTCCGCTTTTTGCGTTACCCGACAAATTTCGCTGCTTTCACAGGTAGAACCCTCGAACCTATGGGATACATTGAATTGAATCCCGACACAGCTTTTTGTTCTGTAATTTTAAATATTGAAAATGTCGATTTTGTAAATGATGCAATCATTGTATTTCCAAATCCTACTTCTACCGATATAGTTGTTGAATTAGAAAAATATTCATCAACCCCAAGAAAAATAGAAGTAGTAGACATGTTGGGAAGAATACAGCTACAGTTTGAATCAGTCGAACAAAGAAATCTATTACAGTTGCAAAATTTGGAATCAGGTATCTATCTGCTTAGAATTGACAATAAAGTAAGAAGTAAATTTTCTATTTTAAGATAATTTTTAAAAAATAGAATAACAAACCTCTCCGGGCAATATTCGGAGAGGTTTTTTTGTTAATTTTGCAATTCATATTTTTTTGAAAATTCTGCGTTGATATAAAATGAGGAAAATATTGATAGGTATAATTCTTTTAATCGCACTTACGATTTTGTTTCTTTTGTTTTCCAATATTTGGATTATTTCCTATGGTAAATCAAGAAGTGTAAGTCTGATCGAAGATTTAGAGGCAAGAGATATTGCATTAGTCCTTGGAACTAGCAGTTCATTGAACGGGAAATATGAAAACCTTTTTTTTACTTACAGAATGAAGGCTGCAGCAGATTTATATCATGCAGGCAAGGTTAAACATTTTATATTGAGCGGCGATAATAGCATTGAAAAATATAATGAGCCCCAAGACATGAAAAACAAATTGATTGCCTTAGGTGTACCACAATCAGCAATGACCTTAGATTTTGGTGGCAGAAGAACCTATGATTCGGTTGTGCGTTGCAAAGAAATATTCCAACAATCAAAGATTATTATTGTCTCACAGGCATTTCATAATTATAGAGCACTATTTATCGCTAAATATTATGGTATAGATGCAATTGGTTTTAATGCAAAATATCCGAAAGAGAGCAGTTCAAAAACAATAATCAGAGAAATATTTGCAAGGCCAAAAGCATTCCTGGATTTATTTATTTTCCCCAAAAAACCCAAAATAATGGGAAATAAAGAGCAAATTAAAATATAATAGCAAGCTTCATGGTTTTTATTTGTAAAAAAAAGGAAATATTGTAAATTTGCAAAAAATCAAAATAAGTCCTTTTAAATGTCTGTTAATAATAAATTGATTGTTGCCAATTGGAAAATGCACAAGTCCTATGTAGAAGGGCTTATACTAGCCAATTCGGTAATTGCGGGTTTGGAAAAATTTACTGGGCCGGTGGATATAGTTTTATGTCCTCCTTTTATTCATTTGCAGACAGTGAGCAGTATGTCTAAAGATTTTCTTAGGCTACATTCTGGAGCACAAAATTGTCATCAATTTGAAGAAGGACCTTATACTGGCGAAATAAGTGCTAAAATGATAAAATCTGTTGGAGCTGATTATGTGATTATTGGACATTCCGAAAGGAGAATACATCATATCGAAAGTTCCGAAATGATAGGGGCTAAAGTGAGAATGGCATTATCTGCTGGATTAAAACCTATCTTTTGTTGCGGTGAATCAATTGAAATTAGAGATAAAAATCAACATCTTGAATTTGTTGAAAGTCAGATAAAACAAAGTTTATTTGATTTTAGTCCTGAGGAAATTTTAACAATTAAAGTTGCTTATGAACCTATTTGGGCTATCGGAACAGGTAATGTAGCCAGCCCCAATCAAGCTCAAGAAATGCATGCACACATCAGAAAAATTCTTAGTGAAAAATATGGGCATGAAATTGCAAAGAAAATGCAAATACTATATGGTGGAAGTTGCAATGCAGAAAACTCAATTGAACTATTTAATCAAAAAGATATAAACGGAGCCCTTGTTGGTTCTGCTTCACTAAATGCCGTTGAATTTCTTCAAATCGTTAAAAATGCCGAAAAATCAATGGCTACAACATAATTATAAAGTTGTTCAATCACAATCGCTGTAGAATTTACGTTCTATTTTTTAATTTAAGCTAAAAACATCTCTTAAAATTATAGTATAACTCAACATACATGAAATTTATATCCAATAATCTGCGCCGCTTAATTTTTGCTTTTTTTATGGTTTTGGGTCTTACGCAAGACCTCTATGCATCTCATGGTGTTGCCGTAGATCTTACCTATACCTGTGTGGATCCAGCTATTGGACGTTACAGGTTCAGATTGGTTTATTATCGAGATTGTACTGGTATTACACCCGGTGGAGGTTCTCTATCAATAACATTGAATGGTGGAACCTGTATGACCGGAACAACGATTCCTTTAACTCAGGTTTCTGTTACCAATGTTTCTCAATTGTGCCCAGGTGTGACATCAACTTGTAATGGGGGAACAAATCCAGGTGTTCAGGAATATGTTTATGAAGGAACGGTTACCATTGGTACAGGTTGTAATAATCTTCAAATTAGTTTCAGCGAATGCTGTAGAACAAATGCCATAACAAATCTGGTCAATCCGGGTAGTAGCACCTATGTAGAAACAGTAATAAATACCAATCATCCCAACTGGACTGTTCCCTGTAACAGCTCCCCACAATTTAATAATACACCCATACTTTATACCTGTTCAGGACAGCCTACATATTACAATCATGGAGCTAGCGATCCTGACGGAGATTCATTAGTGTTTACTGTTTCAAATCCGCTTCAAGCGGCTCCTCCCGGTGGAAATTTGGCTTATAGTGGAGCTTTTACGACTACTCAGCCTCTTTGTACCAATAATACTTTTGCCCTTGACCCAACTAATGGTCAGATACAGTTTACTCCCTGCGCAGGACAGGCTCAGTATGCTGTTATTGGTTTTATTATCCAAGAATACAGAAATGGAATTCTCATAGGTACTACCCGTAGGGAAGTTACCGTTATTGTGCTAAATAACTGTACGAATCAATCTACGCAATTAGATAGCTTTCAGGTTAATCAGGGTGTGATAGATACTTCCGGAATTGTAACCAGTATAAATGTTTGCGGCGGTAATGTACTGGATCTATGTATCAATATATCTGACCCTAATGCTACTGACAGTCTAAGAATCAGCAGTGATATTGCATCAGTAATACCTGGTGCTTCATATACAGTTACCTATGTTGCTCCTGGTTTTAACAGGGCAAGAATTTGTTTCAACGTGCCAACTAACAGTATTGCAACAGGCTCCTATAACTTCCTGATTTTTATAAGCGACGGTGCATGTCCAATTCCGGCACAACAGGTAATTTCCTATCGACTAGATTTGGAAAATTTACAGCTTTCAACCAATAAACAATTTGTCTGCCCGAACAGACTGGACACCATTCAACTCGATGCTTCAGGTTTTGGTGGCGCTGCAGCTTTAGGTACCTATTCATGGTCTCCTGCGGGTATATTTAACAATCCAAATATATTTAATCCTCAGGCTTATGTGGTCGGAGAAATTGATTTAATATGTACTTATACAGAGGGCGCCTGTGTTCAGCGTGATACAATTCAAGTTACTGCTCCATTCCCGGCAATTATCAACCCTATTCCTGATGTTACGGTCTGTAATGGTCAGGGAGCATTGGTTATCCCTTCTATAGTTCCAGGTCCTGGTCCAGCCAATTATACCTTTAGTGGGCCAAGAACAATTTTTCCGGATACAATTATGGACTTTCCGCTGAACATTTCAAATGTTGTCCCTGAACAGATACTTTTAACTTCGATCAATAGAATTTGTTTGAATATCAATCAGCAGCTCATATCTGACTTGAATATATTTTTAATTTCGCCAACGGGTTGTATTCTGCCTTTGATGTCGGGTAATGGTGGAATTGTGACTAATTCAATTTCAAATGTCTGCTTCACACCATCAGCGCTTATAAATTTACCGACTGCACCTTTTGCAGCTATAACATCAAATACAACTTACAGACCTGTAGGTGGAGCTGCCAGCTGGAATAACCTCTTGGGTTGCGATGCCAATGGCCAATGGATTTTAAGAATTCAACACTCCAAAGCAGTTTCTTTGGGTGGCGTTGCTGGTACACTCAGCAGCTTTACTGTATCTTTTAATGATCAGTCTGACCCCACATTCAATTGGTCTCCTAATTATAACATCAGTTGTACCGTTTGTGATAGTGCAATTGTAAGCCCTCCGGTAGATACTTCATATCGTGTTATAGTTCGTAATGTTTTTGGATGCAGCGACACTACTTCTTTCAATGTAAATGTTGATACCTCATATCCTGCTCCAATTATCGTTTGCGATAGTATTACTCCAACATCGGTTCAGTTTGCTTGGCAACCAATATTTGGTTCAGGTGGCTATCGTGTAGCTGTCAATGGAGGTGCTCCCTTTACCTTACCTGTCACGCAAACCAGATTTACTGTCACAGGTTTAACCCCTGGTCAGTGTGCTAATATTGAAATTTTTGCCCTTACTGGAGGATCCTGCGCCAATGGCCCATCCTCCATACAATCCTGCTGTGCGCTTGGTTGTTTGGGCGCGACAGCAACTACGACTCAGACTTCATGTAATGGAGTATCGGACGGTACTGCAACGGCAGTCCTCAACGGCGGTACTGCACCTTTTAGCTTCCTTTGGTCATCGGGCGGTCAGACAGACCAAACAGCTGTTGGGCTTTCTGCAGGGACATATACTGTGACTGTTACCGAAAGTACAGGCTGTAGTATCACTGCAAGTGCTACCGTAACACAACCTTCTGTGCTAAGTCTTTCAGCAAGTGCTGCATCAGCAACTTGTTTTGGCTCTTCAACTGGAAGTGCAAGTGCTAATGCTTCAGGGGCCAATGGAACTTATAGTTTTGTCTGGTCAAACGGACAAAATACCCAAAATATAACTGGAATATCAGCTGGTCAGTATTGTGTAACTGCGACAGACCTATTAGGTTGTACGGCTACGACATGCACTACTGTAACAGAGCCATCTGCAGTCACTGCTTCTGCAAATAATACAAATGTAAGTTGTTTTGGCGGTACAAATGGAACGGCAACTGCATCTGGCTTAGGAGGAACTGGATCCTATACCTTCCTTTGGCCTTCTAATGCTACAACAGCTTCAGTCAGCGCTTTATCAGCAGGAACTTATATTGTGACAGTATCAGATGCAAATAACTGCTCTGCAACAGCATCTGTCACTGTAACGCAACCTGCTCAAACA
>JBILRK010000300.1:0-4056 GCA_044372705.1 Saprospira sp.
ATTGATTCGAAGATTAGATGATGTTTTCGATTGGGATAATGTTATTGGCCGTTATTTAAATGCCGGTTTAGAAAAAGAAATGGTTAAAGAGGTGAATCATATCAAAAAAGAATATCACATTGCCTGCAACGATGAAATTGATTTTGAAAATAAAAACACTGCCGAAGTGGCTAAAAATGGCTCAATGAGTAGATTTTGCAGGCAGGGAAATTATTTATACAGTATTGATGATCTCGATTTATATGTATTCAACATCAGTTATGCCGACAATCCTGTAAAGGTCAACAAATTAAGGGTTGAAGATAAAATTGAAACTGTATTTGCGCATAAAAAGAGACTTTTTATTGGTGGACTACAAGGTGTTTATATTTATGATATTACTATTCCCGATAAACCAAAGCAACTTGATATCTTCAGGCATGTTGAATCTTGCGACCCAATTGTTATTGATGATGTTTTTGCCTATATTACCACACGTGCAGAATCTGCTTGTCGCAGGGGAAAAAATGCACTTTTTGTACTCGATGTCAGCAATTTCGATAAATGCAGTCAAATAGCAGAATTCCCAATGCAACATCCTTATGGATTGGCTATAAATGACAATAGGTTATATGTTGCAGAAGCCGAATTTGGCGTAAAAATGTTTTCCACAACTGAAAAAGACCGAATTGCCGATTCTTTATTAGCTAGTGATAAATCACTTCATGCCTTTGATCTCATTGCCTTGAAGGATAAAAAACAGCTTCTGATGACAGGCAATGATGGCTTCTATGTCTACGACATAAGCCAAGCTGACAAGCTGCTAAGAATAGGCGGTATCAAGGCATTTGGGAATTGAAAAAATTCACGAAAATTCAGGAATTAGCATGCGCTGCTTCTCCATTGGTACCGTAAAAATAATTTCCGCGGGTTGATTTTTCAAATGACTTCAGCCAATAAAAAAACCGTAGCAACCGAGACCGATGCTTTAGCTTCGGACTGTACCCGGTAAATCCTGCGTAAAATTTTTTTTAGTCCCTTAGTTTCTTTCCCTTTCTCAACGATTATTGATTTGGATTTTCTAAAAATAATACCCATTATTGGTTTGGATTTTCTAAAAAATATATCAATTATTGGTTTGGATTTTCTAAATATTTTGCCAAATTTATCATTAGATTATTAAAAATCTGAGAAAAAAATATTGCTTTTGGTATCAGAATCTCATCAGAAAATTTCGGCAAAATAGATAAGGTTAAAATTTTACCTCTTTATGCTGTTCATCGGTTAAAATATTTAGTCTAAGGCACATATGAAATTTCGTCTCTACATTATTGAAGTTATTCAATCACACTAATCCAATGCCCATTTCATCCGCTTTTTTCTCTGAAAAATAATCTGTTTTTTGTTTTCAAAATCTGTAAAATCAGTTTGAATCTGCGAATGACAATGTCATATCCGCGTTTAAAATTTAACCATATCAACCGAGCCCGATGCTTTAGCTTCGGACCATGCCCGGTTAATCGTAGGTTAAACCGATAGCTCCGCGAAGCGATGCTGCAGTTTTTTTGACAGACATGCCCTCCGATGATGCAAGTCATATAATCCTTCAGAAATTTGGGTTTTATTTGCAGCATTATAAATGCAATAAATTCTGAATCATGGAAATATTAATTAGCGACCACAAAACCTTGGCGGATATTAAAAATGAATTTAATGCCCTTTTTCCCCATCTCAAACTCGAGTTTTACGAAAAGAAACATTCCGGTGGACATGGTTCCGAAGAAAAGTATCAGTATGATAGCCGACTAAAAATCGGAACAGTTAAAAAAAAGCCACACAGCGGCCATTTAAAAATATTGGGATCGATGAAAACGAAGGCACTGGAACAGAGTTTTCAGGACCTCTATGGACTAAATGTCCAGTTATTCAGACTTTCAGGTCATATTTGGTTGCAAAGCACCTCAACAGACGACTGGACCTTATCAGAGCAGGAACTGCATTCAGCAGAAAAAAACACAACTTTGTCATACGAAAAGGACCTTCCAGATTGGGATTAACAGCTTTTTAATGCTTTGATAATATAAAAGCTTTATAACTACGCTGTTTTCACAGTAAAAGCTATTATTTTTGTCATCTGTTTCAAAATATTTTTGAAACTGGTATGACTATGGATATTCTTGAAAAATTAAAAATACTCGAAAGTGAATCGAGAAAGCTGGATCCCGAACCAATGCTGCGAAATCATTGGAGAAAATCAGTATCGGATTATTCAGACAGTTTTCTCGATAATATTGAGCAGATTAAGGCCTATGTAGTCAGCGAAGACAGGGGCCGCGATATTTATAACACGCCTATAGGTGAGCCTAAAACAATTGAAGCACTACTCGATGTTTTGGCTTACAATGTCGATAGGCCTGGCTTGAATCCTGCATCGGGTGGGCACCTTGCTTATATTCCCGGTGGCGGACTATTTCCATCTGCCTTGGGCGACTACCTAGCGGATGTTTTTAACCGCTATGCTGGTATGTTTTTTGGCTCTCCGGGCGCTGTGCGCATGGAAAATCAACTCATACACTGGTTATGCTCGCAAATGGGTTATCCAGGTACTGCAAGCGGAAACCTTAGCTCGGGCGGTTCTATAGCCAATATGACTGCGATTTGCACAGCTCGAGATGCTAAAAACCTTCAAGCGGCCAATTTTTCTAAAGTTGTAATTTACAGCACGGCGCAGGTTCATCACTGTGTACACAAGTCTATCAATATGGTAGGACTGCGCGAAGCGGTGAAACGCAAAGTGCCAATGGACAGTGATTTTAGAATGGACCCTATTGCGCTTAAGCGACAAATACTTTCAGATATTGCGTCTGGTCTCAAGCCATTTATGGTCATTGCTTCAGCAGGTACAACCGACGTAGGTGCGGTAGATCCTTTGGATGCTATAGCAGATATCTGTGCTGAATTAGATCTTTGGTTTCATGTTGATGCAGCATATGGCGGATTCTTTATCATGACCGATGAAGTTAAATCCCTTTTCAAAGGTATAGAAAGATCAGACTCACTGGTTATAGACCCACACAAAGGCCTCTTTTTGCCTTACGGAACAGGTGCTGTACTTGTTAGAAATGGACAAAAACTTTTTGAATCGCAGCATATGATGGCGAGTTATTTACAGGATGCTTATTTCGATGTAGAAGAAGTGTCGCCTGCCGATCTTTCGCCCGAACTAACGAAACACTTTAGAGGACTTCGACTCTGGCTGCCACTTCAACTTTATGGTGTGGAAACTTTCAGGGCCGCCCTTTCTGAAAAAATATGGCTTACCAGATATTTTTACGAAGAAATTCAAAAAATTGAAGGTTTTGAAGTGGGGCCTTATCCTCAACTTTCTGTTATGACCTACAGGTACGTACCTGAAACTGGGGATGCTAATGCTTTCAATGCCCGTCTTGTGGAGGAAGTAAGGAACGATGGCCGAGTTTTTCTGTCTTCAACCATGATTGAGGGCGTTTTTTATATTCGTTTGGCAGTATTGTCTTTCAGGACTCATTTGTCAACTATTCAGACCTGTTTGCAGGTGCTCCAAGAGAAGAGCGCCCTGCTTGCCAAAGGTTTTAATTGAAATTTTATCTATATGTTTATTGATGATTTTTGGTCACTAATAGAGGAGAGCAGAGCTTATGCAGCCAATGACCGTGAAAAGCAACTGGAATTCATTCGCAAAGAACTGGAAGAAACCACCTCTGATATTATACGTCGTTATTGCGTCTATCTGATGGGATTGTTAAAAAAAGCCTGTTCAGAAGATATGTGGGCAGCCTTTTATACCATGAATGGTGGCTATGAGGAATGGGGCTTCGAAGATTTTCGGTACTGGCTTATTGCGCATGGGCGCGAATTTTGGGAAAAAACTTTAGAGAATCCCATTGATTTTTTACATCAGCATGTTAACATTGCCGAAGGTGAAAACCCCGATGTTACTTTTTATGGATTTTGGTCCGTATTCAAAACAGCTTATGAGAAAAAAAGCGCTGCTGAGTTGAATAATAGTTTGGATTGGGCAAAGGCCTATGAGGAAGT
>JBILRK010000301.1:0-4054 GCA_044372705.1 Saprospira sp.
ATTTGTAAATCCTCGAGTGAACTCAAGTTTTTTAAGTTGTCGGGGAAATAAATATATTCAGCCTGAGAATAAAGATTAATACTTTTCAGTTTTTTACAAAAAGCGATATCTGGACTTATTTTCAGTTCTTTTTCAGATGATGCATTATATTTCTCGATCGATTCCATGTTACTAATTTCCGCCCCTAATATAGTATCGCTTCTTAGATGAATTGTAACTTCTATGCATTTATCAAACAATTCAAATCCAAATGGTAAACGATCTCCACCGTAAAAATCGATTGAGAACTTTTTAACCAATTCAGATAGGGCATACCACTCAGCAGGCAGATATTTTTGTTTATAATTGGAAATACCGAAATATCCCTCAGATATAAACATCAAAAATTCTGCATTGCCATAGAAAGGTTCGTCATTACTATTATATTTCCGTGCAGATAGAACTGCTTTATTGAAATCTACAAAAAACTTATCTTCCTTGGCCAATGCCTTTGATATTTCGAGTGCAATTTTACAGTTATCAACCTGCCCACTTCTGATAAGGTCATAAAATGCTTGTTTATCCACTTTTAAACTTATTTTTTTATTCCGCAGGCCCCATCACAACTAGGACAAAACTTGCCAAATTCGGCCGATTTAAGATTCATTCCCAAATTTCTAGCAGTTTCCAAATTAGAAATCATGCTATTTTTCTCCCTTGGATTCATATCAAGTTTCTTGAAATGATTTTCTACATAAATATTTATAATTTTTGAAAGCGCTATTTGTTTTTCTTCAACTTTACCAAGTACCAAGGCATCGAGTAGTTTCTGATCTGAAGTTGTCTTTATCTCTTGATAAGAACTAATATATTCTTCAAAGGCAGCTCTTACGGGAGTGCAAATCTGACATTTTCCCACAAAGAAAACCTTTGGATTTTCCATCACCCAACGTGCATGATTTAAGGGAAATCCCTCTGCTTTGAGGCCATTCAAAACAGCATCTTTTAGAAAAACACTCATTGATATTTCTCTGACAGATTGCTGTCTTTTGCCCATAACAGTAAGCGCAATTTTAGTGTCGAGCAGCACTGTATCTTTTTTTGAACTGCATCGGAGCATCAGCTGCAATTTTGGACTTTTTCCCCCTGCGTAATATTGTTTCGGGAGCGCATAGCGATAAAAAAAATTGACCGGAGTGGTTGAAACAAAACGCTCAACCAAACATGGAAAAATACCCTTTGGGGCGATTTTGGCCTTATTATAACGTTTCATGCAGCTTATGTCGGCCTCTATGCCAAATATGGCGAGCTCCGTTCCAAACCCTGTCTGATTCATGGGATAGGTAAAGAAGCCAGGGGCTTTTTCTGCGAAATAAAGTAGTGGATTTGCTGTAAAACCGGGATCCATTTTTAATATATCTTTGTCATATTGAGCTTTCCCAGCTGCTCCAGAGCCAGACCAAGCCGATATAAAAACAGCATCAATCCGCTCAAACTGATTCCAAAATTCAATGGGAATTTCAAGATTTACAATGTTTGAATATGTTTTTTTATTTTTTTGATTCAGGGGAATTTCACTGTCCAAAAGCATTGTACTTAGCGTGGTTGTAGCATCGGTCTGCGCAAAGCAGAGGGCAGCAAATAAAATGCTGATTGTTATGAAAAAAGATTTCATGATTTAATAATCCTTGATTTATAATCTAAAATGTATTTAGTGCTTAACTTTCGCAAGATAAAAATTTAATGGTAGAATCAAAAACCCATCATAAAATGCGAAGTATTATTTTTATAATTATGTTTGTTTTATTAAATAGTTGCTATAGTATTAAAAAATCCGGGACAAATAAAATGAGCTCAAATATAGATATTCAGGGGCACCGCGGCTGCCGTGGCCTCATGCCCGAAAACTCCATTCCTGCTTTTATAAAAGCACTCGATCTGGGTGTAACAACACTTGAATTGGATTTGGCTGTCACAAAGGATGGCATTGTGGTTATCTCTCACGAACCCTGGCTTTCACATGAATTTTGCAGCGATCTCGATGGCAAAAGAATTGTAGAATCGAAGGAAAAGGAATTCAATATTTATGGGATGAATTATGAGACGTTGAAAAAATATGATTGCGGCTCCCTGCCTCATCCGCGTTTCCCAAATCAGCAACTGATACGGGTTTACAAGCCTTCACTTTCCGAAATGATCGATTCGGTAAAATCCTATTGCAAAAACAAGAATAAGCCTATCCCCCATTTCAATATAGAAATTAAACGGGAACCTGAATATGACGGCATTTATTGCCCTCCGGTTAGCGAATTTTGCGAATTGGTGTTGAAAGTAATCCGAGATGAAAAAATTGAACAGCACTGCAATCTTCAGTCCTTCGATTGGGAAACCCTGCGCATCTGCCACAAACTTGCTCCCGAAATTCCCCTGGCTATGCTGGTCGAAAACAATCTAAGTCCGCAGGAAAACCTGGACAAACTAGGTTTTAAGCCACAAATCTACAGTCCTTATTTCAAACTCATCGATGCCAATCTGCTCGAATGGGTCAAAAAACAAGACATGAAGCTGATTCCCTGGACGGTAAATGAAGCAGCAGATATTGAAAAAATCCTAAAAATGGGTGTTGATGGAATTATTTCAGATTATCCGGAGAGGGTATTAAAAAAGTAGTTGTCAAAAATATTAATTTTCCTGAGTAGCAATTCTATTAACAAATTCTATTGAAACAGCTGTTATTTCAGCAATCTCCAAGTGAGAGAGCACTGCTTTTTTAAGAAGGGCCTTTATTATTTCAATTTTTCCTTCGATTTTTCCTTCGATTTTGCCTTCGATTTTTCCTTCGATTTTTCCTTCGATTTTGCCCTGTTTTTTACCACGCTTGTAGTAAGCGTCTTCTTGGTAGTTAATATGTAATGCCATTATTTTTTCAATTAGTATATCAACAATTGGTTGCAAGTTACGTAATTTGGAAAGAATACTCAACTGTTTAACATTCTTTTGTTTTTGTAAAGTTCCAAGATTGCTATAGTTTATTTTATTTAATATTTTTTCAATGATTGACTCAGATTGTTGGCCTTCAAAGTCGGTTAAAATAGTCAGTAATACCTCTTCAGGACTTTCAGAATCTATAAATTTCCGATAAGAGATTTCCTGAAAACTCAACAATCCAAAATTGAATTGAATGTTAGGAAAATTTATACTGTTTTTCATTCCCGACCTTCCTTTTCCTATAAAAAAGACTTGTTGTACAACCCGTAACTTATATTTACGATAAAGGATGGCTTTGTATTCCAACATTCTTGCGGGCATTTCCGGATCATCGGCAGTTTGAAATTCTATGTGGAGTATAAAATCTTTACTGCTATCATAATGCTTTACTTTTTTCAATAAATCTGGAAATCTTTCAATAGTTGTCTGTAAATCATCCGGAATCTCTTCCATCAGATCAGACTCTATATTCAGTAGCTTTTTTGCCAAAGGAAGAAATACAGCTTCCAAATTTTCTTTAATTACCTTGTCGTATTCGTTTGTCATGGGGTATTTGGGTTAACGAATGCAAAGATAAGGGCAAAACACACAGTTGTCAAGAGCTAGAAACATTTTTTTTGAAACAAATTATTTTACATTTAAGTTTCACCACAAAAAAAGCGGAAGATCTCTCCTCCGCTTTTATTAAAATATTTGGCTGACAATTTGCCTTCTACTATCTGACAATCTACTTTGGTAGCCAACTCAGATAATAATCTGGCATTTCAATCGCTGCAGTGTGCTCCGTCATGAAGAGTGGACGGAAAGTATCGATCATTACGGCAAGTTCTGGTGTTTCTTTGGCTCCGATTGATTTTTCAACAGTGCCAGGCTGCGGTCCGTGCGGAATACCCGCCGGATGTTGCGTAATCATACCTTTTTCGACATGTGCACGACTCATAAATTCACCATCGACATAGTAAAGAACCTCATCACTATCGATATTACTATGATGATAAGGCGCCGGAATGGACAACGGATGATAATCGTACAAACGCGGCACAAAGGAACATACCACCAAGGCCGATGTTTCAAAAGTCTGGTGAAT
>JBILRK010000302.1:0-4052 GCA_044372705.1 Saprospira sp.
ATTAACAGGGGTATTAACACCCATACTTTCTGGATTGAAATAATTCAATGCCATTAGTTGGCGTTGCGAGCGAATAATATCTGAACGACTGAATTTAGCTCCAGGAATGGTGCGCAACTCTCTTCTTATAACATTTTCATGTGTTCTGTCATTGCCTTTTATGAAAACTTTATCGATCGTTGCAACAGGGCCTTCCTGTATTCTGATTTCAATATTGACAGTATCATTAATAACTCCTCTTTCTACAGGATTGGCCTGAAAAAACAGGTAACCATTGTCCATATAAAGACTGGAAATATCCCGTCCGTTTTTATCAAAATTGATTCTAGATTGAAGCAGCTCTTCGTTGTATTTATCCCCTTTTTTAATCCCAAGCACCTCTCTCAAAACCTGAGTTGGATAAGTTGAATTGCCACGAAAGCTTAAATCGCCAAAATAATATTGAGGTCCTTCTTCAAGTACAATATCAATGAATATTTTCTTTCTTTTCTTACCGTTCTTAGTTGTTACTTCACGCAAATTGACCGAATCAGAAATAATTTTTGCATCTCTTCTTCCGATGTTATTGTAATGCGTAAGTAATTTTTCCTTATCTTTTTTGTATTCGTAATCAATATATTTTGATGGTTTGAATATGCTGATAAGGAAGGTTCTTTGCTTCGTTTCTTTCATTATTCGGCGCAGCTTTGCATCTTTCACTGCCTCATTGCCTACAAAGTTGATTTCATCGATATGAATTCTTTTTCCTCTTTGTACGTTGAAAACCCACTTTACAGAATTTTTGAGTAGGTCATCTTCCTCTTCAACTACATCGACTCTTGCATCAGGAAATCCTTTGTCGGCATAAAATGCCTTGATTTCACGAACAGCACTCATTTTCATAGTTTCGGTAGCTGCACGCCCCTTAGTCAGATAGGGATTGATTGCATTGTTCAGGTCATCGTGCACGCTTTTTTTGATTCCCCTGTAGGCGTGACGTGAAAATCTTGGATATTCTTTAATAACAATATCCAAATAGACTGATTGTCCAACAATACGATTCTGAACGATGTTTACGTCAACAAATAGACCTTGTTTCCAAAGTTTTCTGATTGATTTCCCAAAATCATCGCCGGGTATTTTAATGGTTTGTCCAACTTTTAGGCCCGATACAGCAATAATGGCGAAGGGGTCGGTGTGTTCATAACCTTTTACTTCAATACCGGCTATTTCAAATTCCTTTGGTTCGTTATATTCCATAAATGGAATTATACTATCTGCCGGATTTACTTGGGCTTGAATAACAAAGCCTGAAAATATACTTAATGTAAATATAAAGAGCCTTATAGCTGATTGTTTCATGCAATTTTTAGGTTTATGTCTTCTTCTTCTTCTGTTAAATCTCAAAACGAGTTCTAAGCCGCAAAGGTATGGTTAAAATATGATTATTTAAAGTCCAATTTTTATGAGAAAGTTTCTATTTGATCGCCTGTTTTACCAAATCTTCGTTGCCTTTGTTGAAAGTCAATAATGGCTTCATATAAATCGTTTTTCCTGAAATCGGGCCAGAATACTTTTGTAAAAGACAGTTCTGCATAAGCAATCTGCCAAAGTAAAAAATTACTGATACGAGTTTCTCCACCTGTCCTTATCATTAGTTCAGGATCGGGAATACCTTTTGTGGCAAGTTCATTGGCAATAAGGGTTTCATCAATTGCATCGGGATGCAAAATACCCTTTGATACTTTTTCAGAAATATTTTTTACCGCCTGAACGATTTCCCATTTTGCACTGTAGCTGAGTGCTAAAATCAATGTCATCCTACTATTGTGAGCAGTTTGTTGCATGGCATCTAATAACTCCAGACGAGTTGCTTCTGGTAAGCTTTCTATGTCGCCAATGCACTGCAGCCTGATATTATTTTTGTTAAGTGTTGGCAGTTCTGCCTGAATTGTTTTTACAAGCAGCGCCATAAGGGCATTTACCTCATCATTAGGCCTGTTCCAATTTTCAGTCGAAAAGGCATAAAGGGTAAGGTATTCAATTCCGATTTCAGCAGCAGCCTCAGTTACTTCACGAACTGACTCAACACCACTCTGATGCCCAAAAACTCTTGCCATTCCATGCAACTGTGCCCAGCGGCCATTGCCGTCCATAATGATTGCAATATGTTTTGGAAGACGGTTTAAGTCTATCTGCGCCTTTAGTATTTCGTCTCTTTCTTTGCTTTCCATTCAACAAAGTTAGCTTTTAAAAAGAAAATCCCTGCAAAAATCCAAATAGAGTTCAAATATTCGAATTTTTCTTAAATTTGTCCTGCTTCTGAGGCAAAGATAACAAAAACTTTTATTCTGTTGACTTACACTATAAAGCTTCCTCAATTTGAAGGTCCATTCGACCTATTACTTTTTTTCATCGAAAGGGATGAATTGGATATTTATGACATCCCGGTTGCAAAAATAACCGTAGAGTTTCTCGAGTATATCCGTCATCTCGAAAGTCTTAATATTGACGTCGCAAGTGATTTTATTTTGGTTGCTGCCACGCTCATGCGTATCAAAGCTAAAATGCTATTGCCCCGCAAGGACCTTGATGAGGCCGGAAATGAGATTGACCCCCGACAAGAATTGGTGCAAAAACTGCTGGAATACAAAAGTTACAAAGAAATTTTTGCCGATTTAAGCAGAATGGAAGACGAAAGGCAGAAAAAAAGTCTTAGAGGGAATATCATAGTTGAGCTACAACTGATTGCCAATCAGGCTATGGCCGATGCTGAATTGGAAAATTTAAGCCTTTTTAAGCTGCTAAAAACTTATCAGGAAGTCCTGCAGCGTTTCAACTCAAGAGAAGAAAAACTTGTTCATACAATTGTACATTACAATTATACACTAGAGGAAAGAAAAGAATTTATTGTTTCCTTTGTTTTTGAAAAAGAACAGGTAGACGCGCTCGAACTACTATCTAGATGTGAAAATCGGATGCATGCTATTTTTACTTTTTTGGCTTTACTGGATCTTTTACAGCAGGAAATAATTTCAATTGAAATCAATTCGCATGAGGCCAATAATTTTGTACTTATTGCTGCCCCGCCGAAGGAAGAATTATTACAGACAGAACTCGATTTGAACTAATTTTATAAATTTTATCAAGCATTTTCGAAATGTCAGAACAAAAAAAAGATATCAATCAAATCGATACCCGTCACAGCGGACAATACGATGATCCCGATTTTAATAAAGCATTAAAATCTATCAGCCCATCGAGAATAGCATTGGCTGTTCTAGTAGGACTGGCCGTTGTCGTTTATATGTTCATCAAAGAGTTCAATTTTGAGGAATTCAAAAAGATACAGTGGAACGCTCATGTATTCTTTTGGCTGGGAATGGCGGTGGTGTTTATGTTCACCCGACATCTGTCATACATGACACGCCTTAGAATTGTCACAAATAAATTCTTTAACTGGAAAAAATGTATGGAGTTGATTGTAGTCTGGGAATTCAGTTCAGCTGTAACGCCTACTTCAGTTGGTGGTTCTGCTGTTGCACTTTTTGCTCTTTCGCAGGAAAAACTGCCCGCCGGACGAACAACTATGTTAGTATTGTACACCGTTATTCTGGATACCTTCTTTTTCCTTTTCTTCATTTCGCTGCTCTTTCTCCTTTTTGGTCCATTGATGGTTCAGCCTGGCGCTCAAAGTATCTCTGACCTGCTCAATCCCGCTAATTCAATCTACGGCAAGGTCTTTTTCTTTGCCTTTGCCTTTATGTTTTTATATGGGTCGCTTTTCTTCTATGGTGTTTTTGTGAGTAGCAAACCCATCAGTCGTATCCTGCTTTTTTTTACTGGTTTTAAGTTATTTAAAAGATTCCGCAGCGGGGCAGAAAAAATGACCGAAGAAATGCGTACTACTTCAGCAGAATTAAAAAGTAAAACCTTTCTTTTTCATCTGAAAAGTTTTGGCGCTACAATTGGTGCATGGACATCTAAATTCATGGTTTTAAATTGCCTGGTTTTAGGCTTTGTTTCAATGTCAGCCGATCCTGTAGTTCAACAGCATTACAACGAATTTATGA